>JAQVRY010000015.1 GCA_028700795.1 Tissierellia bacterium
AATGCATGGGCTGCTGAGCCGATTCCGATTCCCTTTGCAATATTATTCTTTATTTTGCCCCGGTTAATTACTGCAGGGGCAAAAGCTGCACCGATTAAACCGGTAAGAACTACAGCTAAAATAGTTATAGATTCATTTCCTCCCAACATCTTAGTTGATTCAACAGCCATGGGAGTTGTAATTGATTTAGATAACAGCGACAAAAATATTATTTCATCAACTCCAAATAATTTACATAAAACTGTTATCGATGCAAATGTAGTGATTATGCTGGCTATTACTCCACCTATTATAGGAATAAAGTTTTTCATTAATTCATGTCTGTTTTTATAAAGTGGTACTGCAAGAACTACAACAATAGGGCCTAAAGCCGATATTAATATTCTTCCCCCCTTGTAATAATCAGAATAGGAAAAATTAAATATTTTTAAAAAAATTATAATGATTATTGCAGTCATAAGTATTGGATTCATAAATGCAATCTTAAATTTATTATTTATAAAAAGGCTGAATTTAAAAACAATAATTGTAAGCAATATAAACGAAAGTGTCATAAATATATTAATCATGGCTTTTCTCCTTGTAGGAAATCAATACATCAGTAACCTTGCAGGATACATACATTACAAGTATGCAAGATATAACTAAAATAATAAATATTTGAACAATGCTGCCTTGAATAAGCTTATATGATTCCATAATTCCTACCGATAAGGGTACAAAGAAAAACCCCATGTATTTAAGCATGAAACTTGATGTTTCTTCAATCATTGAAAGCTTTAGAATATTGGTAGTCAATAATATCAATAGTATAACCATACCTATTATATTACCGGGAATAACAATTATATGAGAAATTAAATTGCTTAAAAGGTTTCCCACCCAATATATTGCATAAATTATTGCTATTTGAATAATTATTTTAATTATTTTTTTCATTCTTACCTCCGCACATAACATTATATATGAAAGTTACCATAAATCAATACCTTTTTCATTCCTGATTCTTAAGAATGCCTTGTATATGACACCTCCGCTGCAGGGGTTAGAACTTTTTTAATTTATTTATTAACTTAAGTTTCAATAAAGAAAAGAGGGATATAATTATATTATAATAAATATATGAAAATAAAGTAAATAAAGGAGCGATGAATAATGGATTATGATCAAAATTTAAATGATAATTTAGAAAATGATAACCAAGATAATAATGAAAATGATAATATGTCAAATGAATACGGTGATATTAATTTTGTCATGAGCAAACCTATAATAAAACCTAAAAAGCGAAGAAAAAAGTCTATTATGGGTTACATTGCCCTTACATTGGTGGCTGCAATAATCGGAGGTTTATCAGGAAGTTATATAACAGCATACAAGTTTAACGATTTGGCTCAAGAAGAGGCAGCTAAGTCAGCAATAAATGCCCAGGAGGTTAATATAAATCTAACCGATGATGTTTATTTTGCAGCAGCAGTTGCAGAAAAATCCCAAAAGACCGTTGTGGGAATAACCACTGAAACAGAAAGACAGGTTAATACATTTTGGGGTCCTCAAATGAGAACCGAGCAAAGTATGGGCTCCGGGTTTATTGTAAACACAAAGGGATATATTTTAACAAATTCACATGTTATAGGTGATGGGCAATATAAAAATATCACAGTGTCCTTAATTGACGGTACAAAGGAAATCGGCCAAGTATTGTGGTATGATACTACACTTGACTTGGCAGTAGTAAAAATAAACAAGACAGGTCTTCCGGTGGCTGAGTTGGGAGATTCCGATGAATTAATGGTTGGAGAGCCTGCAGTAGCAATTGGTAATCCAATGACCTTAGATTTGGAAAGAACAGTAACTCAAGGTATTATAAGCGGCCTCAACAGGTCAATTGTTTTTGATAACGGAACTGTTATTGAGCCACTTATACAAACTGATGCTTCAATAAATTCAGGTAACAGCGGAGGTCCTTTATTTAATGCCGAAGGACAGGTAATAGGAATAAACACGGCTAAAATGATGACAGCAGAAGGTTTGGGCTTTGCAATACCTATTAATACCGCCAAACCCATAGTGGAACAAATAATAAACGAAGGGTCATTTTCATCAGTATATGTTGGAATCAGCGGCATAGCAGTTGAAACTTATGAAAGGGGTTACAACATAGATTTAATAGCAGATTATGGAGTTGTTATTATTGAAACCGTTAGTAACTCTCCAGCGTCTGAAGCAGGGCTGCAGCCAAATGATGTTATAACTGCTATTGATGGTCATAAAATTGAAGACATGGAAGGTTTAAAAAGAAGACTATATAATTATAAAGATGGAGATAAGTCGGAATTTACAATTTTGAGAAATGGAAATGAGCTAATACTCACCGTAAATTTAAAAAATAAACCAGGAGATTTTTAGGAAAGTGTAAAAGTACTCTGGCTTATAGGGTTAAGTCCTATTTGATAAAATGTCTATATTAAATAAAAGAATACAGGAGGTTTTCTCCTGTATTTTTATATACTTATATAGATAAAGAATTTTAATTTAAATATTCTGTTCCAAAGCGTTTCAAGTTTGGTGAAATGATTAAATTTGCTTCTGTTGCAGCAATAACATCTTCAATAGTTGCTGTAGGTCCCAATTCTTCAAGAACCAAGCCATCTTTTGTCACTCTAATGAGAGCCATCTCCGTTACTATAATATCGACCTGTTCCTTAGCTGTCAAAGGAAGAGTGCATTGTTTCAATATTTTTGGTTTTCCTTTTTGAGTGTGGACCATTGAAATTATAACTATTTTCGCACCAACAACCAAGTCCATTGCACCGCCCATGCCGGGAACCATTTTGCCTGGTATTTTCCAGTTTGCAAGATTTCCTTTTTCATCAACTTCCATTGCCCCCAGTACTGTAGCATCAACATGTCCGCCTCTGATAATGCTAAATGATGTAGCACTATCAAAGAACATTCCTCCGGGTACTATTGAAGAAGGCATCCCGCCTGCATTTACAAGCTCCCAATCTTCTTGTCCTTCAGCAGGAACAGGACCTAATCCCAAAAATCCGTTTTCTGAATGGAATGTTATATCTACACCTTCCGGTATATGATTTGCAACCATGGTAGGTAGACCTATGCCTAAATTTACAACATTACCGTGACTTAATAATTCAGCCACTCTTTTTGCTATAACTATCTTTGGATCCATTATTTGTCACCTCCAACAATATAATCAACAAATATACCTGAACACATAACATGTTCCGGATCTATTTCTCCTACTTCAACTATTTTATCGGCTTCAACAATAACTAAATCTGCTGCTGTTGCCATTATAGGGTTGAAATTTTTCATTGTTTTTTTGAATATTAGATTACCTTTTTTATCGGCTGTGGAAGCTCTTAATAATGCTACATCCGCTTTCAAAGGGGTTTCAAAAATATATTCTTTGCCGTCTATTACTTTGTGCTCTTTTCCTTCAGCTGCTTCAGTTCCTACACCTGTGGGTGTATAGAAACCACCAAGACCGTTTCCCCCACATCTAACTTTTTCTGCGAGGGTTCCTTGGGGAGTAAGAACAACTTCTGTTTCTCCTGAATTCATTTGATTTGCTGTTTCAGGATTAGTACCCACATGTGATGCAATTATTTTTTTAAATTGCTTATTAACAACCATTTTTCCCACTCCCTTATCGGGAAAACCGGTGTCATTGCAAATAAGGGTAAGGTTTTTGACATTTTTTTCTACCAATGCATCTATTATAGTTTCCGGAGTTCCATTAGCTAAAAATCCTCCTACCATAACAGTCATGCCATCTTTAACCATATCCGCCGCTTCTGTGATTGAAATTATTTTATTTATCAATAATATCATCCTTTCTAATTATAGTGTGATTATAACCCATTAAGTATTTTGTAATTGTTATGATCCTTCGCTACGTTCAAAATAACCGAAAGAAATATATGGGCTAAAATTAATTTACTATCTTTGAACCAATAATGATGTACCCATGCCTCCGCCTATACACAAAGTTGCAAGACCTTTTTTAACATCTCTTTTTTGCATTTCGTATATAAGAGTAATAAGTATTCTTGCTCCGGATGCTCCAATCGGGTGTCCTAAAGCTATTGCTCCACCGTTAACATTCGTAATTTCAGGATTTAATCCTAATTCATGAACAACTGCAAGCGCCTGTGCAGCAAAAGCTTCATTTGCTTCAACAAGTTCTAAGTCATCAATTGTCCAGCCTGCATTTGCCAATGCTTTTTTAGTTGCAGGAATAGGTCCTAAACCCATAACCTTGGGGTCAACTCCTGCCGAGCCATAACCGACTATTTCACACATATATTTCAATCCAAGCTCATCTGCTTTTTCCTTGCTCATAATAATTAAAGCTGCTGCACTGTCATTTATTCCGGATGCATTTCCTGCTGTTACCGTTCCGTCTTTTTTAAATGCAGGTTTCAGTTTTGACATTTTTTCTACTGTCGAGCCATGTCTCGGGTATTCATCCGTATCAATTACTACAGGGTCACCTTTTCTTTGAGGAATTGTAACAGGTACTATTTCATCTGCAAATTTTCCTGATTTCTGGGCTTCTTCTGCTCTATTCTGGCTTTGCGCCGCAAATTTGTCCTGTTCTTCTCTTGTAATTCCATACTGCTCTGCTACATTTTCAGCTGTTATCCCCATATGATAATCATTGTAAACATCCCATAAACCGTCATTCACCATGTAATCTGTGACTTTACCATCGCCCATTCTATGTCCCCATCTGGCTTTTGGTAATAGATACGGAGCATTAGTCATGCTTTCTGTACCACCACATAAAATAATGTCACATTGACCGCTTTCAACAAACTGAGCCGCCATACTTACTGCTCTTAAACCTGAGCCGCACACCATATTAATTGTTAATGCTGGAGTTTCAATAGGAATGCCTGCTCCTAAACTTACTTGTCTTGCAACATTTTGCCCTAAACCTGCCCCTAATACGTTGCCTAAATAAACTTCTTCAACCATTGATGGCTCTATGCCAGCCCTTTTAATGGCTTCTTTTGCTGCGACTATTCCTAAATCCACAGCAGATAGTGAAGCAAAAGCACCTCCAAAAGATCCTATTGGTGTTCTTGCTGCTGAAACAATTACTGCTTTTTTCATGATTTCCTCCTAAATTTTTATTTCTAATTGCATTATGATGATGATTAGTTTATTTGCTATAAAATAACATTGCATTTTTCATGCCAACATTATCGCATAATTTTTGTTGGAACTTTAACAAGCCTGCTCAAGTTATACCTTAGAAATATGCAAGAATGCATATGACACAATAAAATTATTGCATAATTGCATATTAGCATATATAATAATATATAACAATAGAAACCTATTAAGTATGAATTTTAAAATCTGTAAGTGATATGAATTGGGTTCATATTGACGAATAGACTTTTTAGACTATATAGATAATAAAGTAAATAACAATTCATAAAAAGAAAGAGGATGAAAAATGTCATCGACTAAAAATAATTTAGACTTAGGTTTTATTATAACTGACGACAAATTCAATGTTCTATTTTGCAATGAATATTTTAAAACAAATATAATTAAGGCTGACATACTTAATAAAAAAATAACAATGTTTTTTCAAGATATTAATGTCGATATGAATAAGAATCTTTATTCTGTTAAATACAAAGATAATTCCGTATATTATGTTATCCATAACAATTTCAAAATATACAGCCACGCATTATATAGTTTTTTCTTTTATGATTTTACTATAGGAAGTGAACTTCAAAAACAAATTGCACGACTTAACTCTCAGCAATACTTATATAACGAAATGCTCAACAAATTAAAAGATGGAATTTATATTACAGATGGATTAGGAAAAACTATATTTGTTAATGATGCGTTCTTAAATTTGTCGGGGCTTACAAGAGAACAAATTATCGGTAATACTGTTTACGATTTGAGAAGAAGTGACATACTGCCCAATTCATGCTGTGCAAAGGTTATAGAAACTTTAGGACCGGTATCAACCATAAACCATTACTACAAAGGGCAGCGGTGCTTGGTTTCAGGCTCACCTATTTTTGATGAAACCGGCAATCTGTCAAAGACAATTGCTGTTATCAGAGATGTGACTGAATTGGATGTGTTGATGAAAACTATTACAAAGGAAAAAAACTTATTTATTAAAAGTGATTACAATGTAAAGACCGAGGCAGCACGTGATCCTGATGAAATTATAAATAATGTAAGAATGAAAAATATATACGAAAAAGCAAAGAAAATATCCAAAGTTGACAGTACGATTTTAATTTTAGGAGAAACCGGTGTAGGAAAGGACTTTATTGCTACATATATACATAGCATCAGCAATCGAAGCAAGGGTAAATTTATTAAAATAAACTGCGGTGCTGTACCTGAGCATTTATTGGAATCAGAGTTTTTTGGTTATGAAGAAGGAGCTTTTACCGGTGCCGTAAAAGGAGGAAAGAAAGGACTTTTTGAAGAAGCTAACAATGGAATACTGTACTTGGATGAAATAGGAGACATGCCTTATACTTTGCAGGTTAAGCTGTTAAGTGCAATTAATGACAAAATGTTTTATCGTATAGGAGGTATTAATCCCATTGAATTTAATGCACGTATAATTGCTGCAACAAATCATGATTTAAAGCAGCTTGTTGAAGAGAAAAAATTCAGAGCAGATTTATACTACCGTTTGAATGTTGTGACATTTGTAATACCTCCCTTACGAAACAGGAAGGAAGACATTATACCTTTATCTACTCAATTCCTTGAGTATTATAATAATAAATACGGTAAAAACTGTTATATTACTTCAAGCTGTCTTCAGAGTTTTTTAATATACGAGTGGCCGGGTAACATCAGGGAATTGAAAAACATAATTGAGCGTTTAGTATTAATGGCAGATGGAGCAGAAATTGGAACAGAGTTGTTCAAAGATAATTTGATTTTACCTGATAACACTGACTTGACGGAGCTGTTTATAACAGGCACAAAAACACTGAAAGAAAAAACAGAAGAATATGAAAAAGAAATTATCGAATCTACATTAGCTGTTTCAAAAAATATGAAGGAAGCAGCAATGAGATTAGGCATAGATATTTCAACATTGGTTAGAAAAAAGCAAAAATACAATTTGTGATAAGGGGACGGGGGGTAGCGTCATCAAAATGACTCTACAAATTAAAGGAAACTGAAATAACATTACGGTGTTTGCGGTTTTCTTTTTTATTTGGTATAAAAACTTAAAAAATGCAGATATTACTAATAGCTTATCCCATTAAGGAGGTAATATGTTTTTTATTAATAATTTAAAAAGAATAATAAACAATGATGTAATAATAGTTTTTTTAATTATCAGCTATATTTTAATATTTAGAACAAGCAAGGAGTTAAAAAGAAACAATTACCACAGAGACTATAAAATAGTGCGTTTTACAGGGATAATATACGGACTTTTAGCTATTGCCGCTGCCACAGCAATATACATGTAGGAGAGCTTATGAAGGATATAGATTTAACTCAAAATATAGATTTAGATTTAAATAAAAATGAGCAAATCTTAAGGAAGATTTTTGAGAATACCGATGACATAGTTTTCCGAAAATTAGAAGGGGGTATAACTAAAAAGCTTAAAATGCTTTTGTTTTATGTGGATGGAATGACCACAAAGGAAGCAATAAGCGAGTATGCAATAGAAAAGCTTCTTATGAACTTGGACCTTACAAAAATTCGAAATACTCCAAATGCTCAGATACATGATGAAATTGCAAAATCAAATATTGCAGTTTCTGAAATACAAATTTTAACAACTATACAGGAATGTATTGATAAAGTACTTTCAGGAGAAACTGTGCTTCTATTAGAAAACTGCAGTAAGGGAATAATGCTTTCATCAAGAGGCTGGCCGATGAGAGGTGTCCAGGAGCCTTCCGCAGAAACACTTATAAGGGGTGCAAGAGACGGATTTAATGAAACAATGAAGGTGAACATTTCATTAATAAGAAGGCGAATAAGGGACCCTAAGTTAAAGGTTAAATATTCTCAGGTTGGTAAAAGGTCAAAAACAGATATAGCCGTAATGTACATAGAAGATTTGGTAAACAATACAGTATTAGAAACAGTTGAAAAGAGAATTAGTAATATTGAAATAGATGCTGTTCTTGAAAGCTCCTACATTGAAGAAATGATAGAAGACGACAGCTATTCACTGTTTCCTCAAATAGAAAATACTGAAAGACCGGATGCTGCTGCATCTGCACTATTGGAAGGAAGAGTTGTAATAGCCATAGATAATACACCTTCCGTCTTGATTGCTCCTGCAATTTTTGTTTCATTTATGCAATCTTCGGAAGACTATTATGAAAGGTGGATGCCGGCTTGTGCAACCCGTATATTAAGGTATATTGCATTGCCTATTGTGATGATTTTACCTGCTTTATATGTGGCTGTTACCCAATATCATCCCAACCTTCTTCCTACTCAGTTAGCTCTGTATGTGGCAGCTTCAAGAGCAAATGTCCCATTTCCGCCTTACTTTGAAGCATTATTGATGGAGCTTGTAATTGAACTGGTTAGAGAGGCATCCTTTAGAATTACTACTCCCGTTGGCTCAACCATAGGTTTGGTGGGAGGCTTGGTTATTGGTCAGTCCTCAGTAGAAGCAGGCTTAATTACTCCCTTGGCCGTAATTGTTGTTGCATTGACGGCAATAGCATCATTTACCATACCAAGCTATAATTTCGGCGCAACATTAAGGCTTATAAGATTTGGATTCATAATATTGGCTGCAATATTTGGATTGTTTGGAATATCCATAGGCTTAAGCTTTCTCATAATACATCTTTGCACTTTAAAAAGTTGTGGAGTACCTTACATGACGCCATTTACAAGCTTTGTTGAAAATAAAAGGGACTTAAAGGATACGATCGTAAGACCAAGAATAAGTAAAATGGTTAGAAAACCGGATTATTTGCATATGGAAAAAAAAGAGAGGAAAAATGTTTAATCAGGATATTACACCTTATCAGAACTTATCGATTTTAGTATTGGTATCATTTGTATTGCAGTCTATGTTAATGCCCATAATACTTACGGGAGTTAACGGTCCTGAAGGATGGATTTCAATATTAATAGCGGCATTTTTACTTTATATAGCAATAAAGGCAATTAATAAAGCAATGAAAAAACATGATGAAGATACAATCATAAGTGTTTCGGATAAGCTGTTTCCCAAATTTATTTCCAAATTTATTGGAGTGTATTACATATTGATGTTTCTGACGGTCAATAGTCTGATATTAAAGGATTTTGCCGAGCAGATCAAATTAATGATGATGTTTAGAACTCCTATCAGTACTATTATTATAACAGTATTATTGACTGCATCATATGCAACAAAAAAAGGTATACACTCAATTGCCAATATAACAAATATTGCTCTTTTAACATCGCTTATACCATATTTGCTGATAATAGTTTTTTCTACATACTATGCAGACTATACAAATATTTTTCCCGTGTATCCTGCTGATGTTGAAGGAATTTTAAAATCAGTACCTAATGCCATGCTGAGCTTTCTTGGTTTCTCTGTGCTTTTATTTTCTAATAGCAGAGTAGTTACTAAGGAAAAAAATATGAAAATAAATAAAAAGTATCTGGTAATCAGTAGTGTTTTGTACATTGGAAGTTATATATTGATTATTGTCAAGTTTGGAACAAAAGAAGCTGCAAATCTTGTTTGGCCTTTTGTTTCTATTATGAAATTTGTAAATATTCCCGGCTTCTTTTTTGAAAGTACGGAAATTGTGGGATTGTGCTTACAAATAGTTGTTATTTTTACAAGCATCTGCATACTTGCATTTTTTACAAATCTTGCAATGCAGGAAACATTTAAAACTAGGGAAAACGGCTACTTCATATTCATTCAAATACCAATTTTATACTTGATGGCTGCAGGACTGCCGGGAATGTACATGATGTTTCCGTATATTCAAATACCGATATACATAATAAGCGGTATGAATCTTCTAATACCGTTGATTGTAGCTTATGCAGGCAGTAGAAAGAAGAGGTCTATATGAAGATGCCCTAACCCCATTTTTCAGAGTCTTTGTTCTGAAAAATGGTTGGTAGGTCATTCGCAGCGAGACTGCGTGATATTAATAAAATGGTAGTATATATTAAGAGGTCTATATGAAGAGAATAATAATAAGTTTATTAATAATATCAACTGTTTTTCTATTCGGATGCTGGGACAGTGTTGAAATAAACAAGAGAGAATATCTGTTTGCAGTAGGCATTGACAAACAGGATGATAAACTGAAATTTACTTCGGAAATACCTAAAATAAATGAAGGAAGCGAAGAAGAGAGACTGATTTATTCAAATGAAGGCAAAAGCTTTGCAGACTTTTACCATCTAAACTACCTTCATTCAGACAAAGTAATTTCCGACAGACTGATGCAGGTAATAGTGTTGGGTGAAGAGCTGGCAAGAGATTCGGACAAATTAAAAGAAATTTTTGATGAAATCCAGCGCTCCCCTCAAATGAACCGCAGAGTAAAAATTTGTATAGCAAAGGGAAAGGCCGAAGACATAATTAATACTGAAATACCCAGCAATCCCATTGTTGGAAGGTTCTTAAGCGATATGCTTGTTAAATTAAAAAGAGAAAGTTATCAGGATGTATTTACTTTTGATGAAGCCATTCTCCATCTTGGTCAGACGGGTAATGCAATGATACCAGTAGTTGAAGTAAATCAAAAAAGTTTGAAGATTGAAAGGGCAGCAATAGTTAAGGAATATGAGTTAATCGGTTTTTTAGAAACAGATGAATTGGAAGCAGTAATGCTTCTATTGGACCCGGCAAATGCTAATATCAGGAATATTAACATTGAGATAGATGATACAACAATATCTTTGGGTGCAGTGGATGTAAGTATGACAGACAATATAAAATTACAAGGGGAAAAGATTCAAGCAGATTATTATGTTACACTTTACTGTTATATTGATTCCTTCACAATTGGCAACAATAGCCTTGAAGACAGAAATTTTTTGAATAGGGTGAAAGAGGAATCAATTAAGAAGATTTCCGAAACTTCAACAAATACTGTGGATAAGCTTAAAAGCACATACAATGCAGATCTACTGCAAATTAAGGATAAACTTTATAAGTATCACAAAAGTGATTATGAAAAAATAATGGATAAATATGATGAAGTGTTTGCTCAGGCAGATATTAACGTATATTACAACATGGAAATAAAAAGTGTTGGTTTAATTAAATAGGAGGGAAAATGAAGAAAATATTTACTTCAGTTGTATTTGTTGTTTTGGCAATTGCAATCGCATATTCGGCGGAAGCATATACTGGTTTGTCTAAAATAAACGGCAAGGTAATACGACTGCACGTTTTAGCAAATTCAGACAGCTTGGAAGACCAACAGCTGAAATATAAAGTGAGAAACAAAATAATTACCACATTCAATGAAGAATTTGAAGATATAAGCTATAAGTCTGAAAGTTCAAATATCATTGTTGAAAAGTTAGCTCAAATAAGATACGAAGCAGAAGAAATTGTTAAGAAAGATGGTTATGATTATGATGTAGATGTGTATTACGGCAATTATAAATTTCCTCGAAAAGCTTATGAAGAAATAGTTTTGCCGGAAGGTTATTATGATGCTGTAAGAATTGAAATAGGGAAGGCCGAAGGCAGCAATTGGTGGTGTGTTATGTTTCCGCCCCTATGCTTTGTAGATTTCGGAAAAAATCAAGATGACCCAATATTTGATTTTGAAACGGAAGAAAAACTGCAGCAAGTGCTGACTGAAGAAGAAATTGAAGTTATAAAAACTAAAAGAGGAATCGAAAACATAAAATTAAAATCAAAAATATTTGAATTTATTGAAAAAGGCAAGGTGGATAAAACTGCCAATACCTACGCATCCTCTCTTTCCAACTAAAATTTCGTGACAAGGGGGACGGGGGTACTGTCATAAGAACAAAAATAACTGTCCTCGTTGTTGTTAAAAAAGGAGCTCTAATTTTTTGATTCTATATTGAAGCGTTTGTCTTGGAACATTTATAAGCTTAGCAGCCTTTGTAATATTATAGTCGGTTTGCTCCAATGCGGAAATTATAATTTCTCTTTCAACTTTTTCAATTGCAACATTTAAAGGCTTAATTGAGCCGGTATCCAATGAATTATCGTTCAATTGATAATTCTTAAATTGGAAGGGAAGATGCTCCTCTCTTATAATTTCACCGTCATACAGCGATATGGCGCTTTCAATTGCATGCTCAAGCTCTCTCACATTGCCCGGCCAGCTGTAATCTAAGAATATATCCAAAACATCCTTAGAAACACCATTGAAAAACTTATTGCACTTCTTATTATATTTATCTATAAAATGCTCTACCAACAGTGGTATATCTTCAATTCTTTTACATAAATCCGGAATTACCAATGTAATAACACTCAGTCTGAAAAACAAATCCTGCCTTATTTGTTTTGTTTCTACCACAGTACTGATATCCGTATTCATGGCTGATATAATTCTAACATCAACATCTGTTGTTCTGCCGGAGCCCACTCTTCTGACCCGACCATCTTGAATTACTCGAAGCAGCTTGGTTTGAAGATCTAAAGGCATAGAATTTATTTCATCTAAAAATAAGGTGCCTCCATCTGCTAATTCAAATAAGCCCGGCCTGTTTTCTGCTCCGGTAAAACTACCTTTTACCGAGCCGAACAAAATACTTTCAAGAAGATTGGCAGGCAGCGCGGCGCAGTTTTGAGCAACAAAAGGTTTGTATTTTCTGTCGCTGGAATTATGAATGGACTGCACAAATAATTCCTTGCCTGTTCCGGTGTTTCCGGTAACTATTACGGGGGAATCAGTCATTGCAGCTTTAAGTCCAAGTGATTTAAGTTTAAGTATTTCTTTGTTCTGACCTATTATATCCAAAAAATTATATTTGGCTAAAGGTTTTGACGTTTTTTCTCCACCTTGATTAACTTCATATAACTCTCTTTGTAAGCTTACAATCCTTTCCGATAATTCTCTTACCTTTGTAATATCTCGTGAAACTTCCAAGGCACCTATAACTTTATTGTTATAAATAATGGGAAGAGTTGAGTTCAATGTAGAAATTTTATCACCCTTGTAGTTAACAAAATTTTGTTCGACATTATAAATAGGTTTACCGTTTTTCAGTACATTGATGATAGTACTTGTTTCAAAGGTAAGAGAAGGATATACCTCAAGTATATGTCTGCCAATTGTTTTTTCCGCATCAATTAAATCCAAATGTTTTGCTGCAGGATTGTGATATATTATTTTTCCGCTTGCATCAATAACCTGAATACCATCATTTATTAGTTTTATTGCTTCTATTAAAGCATCAAAATATTTAATTTCCATAGTTTCCTCACGTGCCGAAAATTGAGCGTAACATGCCGAAAAATAGGCGGTAATGTTCGTCTTTTTTGTTGTGGTCTACATTATTTCAATATTTAGTTTATTATAACTTTCATCAGAATCGGCAAAATTAATCATATATTCAGTATGAATACGGCCTCTGCCTTTTTCATTCAATTTATTATTATACAAAACCGTAGTATATTCCAAGTCAAAGTTACCATATGGAGTAGAATATAAATTTTTGTATTTTTTACCTTTCTGAAACTCCATTTTAGAAGAAAAAACTCCAACCTTGATCATTAACATTTTATCTTTATATATTTTTAATCTGGTACGGCTTCCTTTATGTTCTGTTATTTCACTTTCGTCATAGTTAACAATGAAACAATCCTTCAATTTCTCTAATTTTGCTTCTGTAAGCAGTTCAATAACATCTTCGTTGCCTGCTTCATCAATTGTCTGTATGGTGTTTATTCTTACTTTCACATTTTCCATTTTACATCCCCTTAAAGGTTATCTATGGCAATTTCATAAAGAGCATTAATTTCTTTTTTCAAAAAGTTGCCTCCTATTCTTCTAAAACGCTCTGGTGCATCGGTTGCATAATACTCATATCGTGGTTTGTCATAATTTCCATTCATAATGTCTTTTTCAGTCAATAGGTTTTTTAAGTCCTTGGCTGTTTCAAAGGCAGGATTTACAAGCATAACTTGAGGTCCTAAGACCTTTTTTATAGTGTGTCTCAGTATAGGATAGTGAGTACATCCTAAAACCAATGCATCTACTTCATGCTCAATTAACTCTGTCAAGTACTTTTCTGCAGTAAGCTCTGCCACCCTAGAGTACTCCCAGCCTTCTTCAACAATGGGGACAAAAAGGGGACAAGGTATGCCGATTACTTCTGCATTACTCATATATTCCATTATTTTTCTCTGGTATGCGTAACTGTTGATGGTGGCTGTTGTGCCGATTACTCCAATTCTGCCGGTTTTGGTAGCTTTAGATGCACTTCTTGCACCGGGGTCTATTACTCCTATAACAGGAATATCAAATTCCTCGGTCAATAAGTCAAGCGCATTGGAGCTTGCTGTATTACATGCTATAACAATTGTTTTTACATCTTTGTTTTTCAAAAATGTAGCGCATTGAAGCGAAAATTTCTTTATTGCTTGTTCAGATTTAGAGCCGTAGGGTATTCTTGCGGTATCCCCTAAATAAATTATGTTTTCATAGGGAAGCTGCTCCATAACTTCTCTCATTACTGTCAATCCTCCGATTCCGGAGTCGAAAATTCCAATTGGTCTGTTATCCATATTTTTTACCTGCTTATGGGGACATATTAAGGGGTGCCCCCTCTTCCTAAATTTTTTTATTATTACTATATTTTATTAAATAATTGTTGCATTGATGAATATTAGTTTCTTTGCTATGCTTAGAATGATTGAATTATATCACAAATTTATTTACTCATCAATACAAAAAGCTGAATATTCGGCACTTACAGATTTTTGAAAACCTTTTTCGTAAAAAAATGTTGGAAAATAGCTATTTATTAATTTTTGGATAATTGGCATAAATTTTGCTTATTATATAGGTGAATATACCCAATATTCAACCCATACTAAATTAATGAAATTTTGGAGGCACTATGAAAAAAGGAAACCCGTATGGCACACACAGAGTGATTGAACCTAAAGGAGTGTTACCACAGCCGGCTTTGAAAATCGACAACACTATGGAAATATTCGACAATGAAATTCTTATAAATGTGCAGACATTAAATATTGACTCGGCAAGTTTCACACAAATTAATGATCAAGCCGGCGGAGATGAAGAAAAAATCAAAGAAATTATGAAAGGCATTGTTGCTGAAAGGGGAAAACATCAAAACCCTGTAACAGGTTCAGGTGGTATGTTAATTGGTACTATTGAACAAATAGGACCGGCACTAAAAACAAAAACAGATTTGAAGGTTGGAGACAAAATAGCAACAATGGTATCATTGTCACTGACTCCACTAATAATTGAAGAAATTTTAGAAGTAAGGAAAGATATTGACCAAGTTGATATCAAAGGAAAAGCAATATTATTCGAAAGCGGAATTTATGCAAAACTTCCGGATGATATACCCGAAAACCTTTCTTTGTCAGTGCTTGATGTAGCTGGAGCACCGGCGCAAACTCAGAAATTGGTCAAAGAAGGAGATACTGTCTTAGTTCTTGGAGGAGGAGGCAAATCAGGACTTTTATGCTTATATGAAGCAAAGAAGAAGGCAGGTCCCACAGGAAAAGTTATATGTTGGGCTCACAGGGAAGTATCACTAAATACAGTAAAAGAACTTGGGTTGGCAGATGTTTTAATATCAGGTGATGCTACAAATGCAATTGAAGTATACGATAAGATTATGGAAGCAACTGATGGACAATTATGTGACTTGGTAATAAGTGTAGTATCAAGACCAAATTGTGAAATGTCAGCAATACTTGCTACAAAGGACGAAGGAACAGTTTAC
The DNA here is from genome assembly GCA_028700795.1 of Tissierellia bacterium. GTDB lineage: Bacteria > Bacillota > Clostridia > Tissierellales > Sedimentibacteraceae > Sedimentibacter. The sequence goes on from JAQVRY010000015.1 coordinate 15,967, forward strand.
TTCTTCAGCATGGCTACCAGCTTTACAAAAGCAGCATTAGGAGCTGAAGGTGTTGGCAAAGACATTAACATGATAGTTGGAAACGGTTATACTAAGGGGCACTCTGAAACTGCGCTTCAGGTAATGAGAGAAAGCAAAGGATTAAGAGAATTATTCACAAAATTATATGCATAAAAAGTATATAAGTCAAACTAAGCAACATGTCATTCACTTGGTGAATGACATATGTTGCTTGTTATAATATTTAAGGAGGTAGAAATATGGCTTATTATAATGAAATCGAGCTTTGGAAAGACGTTAAGCCTGAAGAGTGGAATGACTGGAGATGGCAGGTAGAAAACAGAATAGACTCTGTGGAGAAAATAAAAAAAATAATTAACATTACCAAACAGGAAGAAGAAGATATCAACAAGGTATTGGAAAAATTCAGAATGGGTATAACACCATATTATGCAGCCCATATGGATAAGGATGACCCGAGAGACCCCATAAGAATGCAGGCAGTACCTACATTTGCAGAAACACATAGAAGTGATGCAGACATGATTGACCCATTGCACGAGGATGAAGATTCACCGGTACCGGGATTAACTCACCGTTATCCAGACAGAGTATTGTTCTTAATAACTGATCAATGCTCAATGTATTGCAGACATTGTACAAGAAGAAGATTTGCAGGACAGAGCGATGATGAAGTAGGAATGGAAAATATCGACAAATGTATTGAGTATGTCAGAAATACTCCACAAGTAAGAGATGTATTGCTGTCAGGCGGAGACTGTTTGTTAGTATCAGACAAAAAATTAGAATATATTATCAGCAAATTAAGAGAAATCCCACATGTGGAAATTGTACGTTTAGGCTCGAGAACACCGGTTGTTTTGCCCCAGCGTATTACAGATGACTTGGTAAATATGCTTAAAAAATACCATCCGATTTGGCTTAATACTCACTTCAACCATCCCAAGGAATTTACGCCGGAAGCAATGGAAGCCTTAAGAAAGTTAGCTGATGCAGGTATTCCTTTAGGAAACCAAACAGTATTGTTAAGGGGAGTTAATGACTGCCCGCATATTATGAGAGAATTGGTTCATCAGCTTGTTATGAACAGAGTAAGACCATATTATATTTATCAATGCGACCTTTCACTTGGAATTGAACATTTTAGAACACCTGTTGCAAAGGGAATTGAAATAATAGAAAGCTTACGAGGACATACTTCAGGTTTCTGCGTACCTACATTTGTTGTTGATGCACCCGGAGGCGGAGGAAAAACACCTGTAGGACCTGATTATGTATTGTCACGCTCAGCACACAAATTGATTTTAAGAAACTTTGAAGGTGTTATTACCACATACACAGAGCCGGATATACCTGAATTGGAATGCCAATGCGATGTATGTCAAGGAAAGAAATCAGATCCGCTGACAGGAGTTGCAGGACTTCTGCAAGGAAATGACTTAGCACTTGAACCCACAAAATTGGCAAGAAGAGACAGAACACACAAATAGCAATGAACAATGAACATTTAGCAGTGAACATGGGTAATGTCATTGCTATGAATAACCGTTAGTGTCATTCTGAACGCAGTGAAGAATCTAATCTTTTAAGATATGAGATCCTTCGCTTACACTTAGGATGACTAGATGATTAAATGTTCAATCTATACATTATAAGAGGAATTTTTATGAGATTAATTGAAACAATAAAACAGAATAATTATGAAACTGTGTCCATAATAGGTCTTGCAAAGAATGCAGGAAAGACAGTGACACTCAATTATCTCATAGAAGAAGCAATAAACCTAAATATTAAAACAGGCATTACTTCAACAGGTCGTGACGGTGAAAATACAGATTTAGTAACAAAAATACAAAAGCCTGCAATTTTAGTAACTGAAGGAATGTATGTTGCCACGGCTAAGAAAACACTGATGCTTTCAACCGCCAAGGCTGAAATATTGGAAACTACGGGAATATCAACTGCCATGGGCGAAGTAATAATTATAAGGGTGAGACAAAAAGGCAATATACAGATTGCCGGACCTGTCACCGCAAAAGATATGAAATATGTTGCGGAACGCCTTAAACATTACGGAGCAGAAGTGGTATTCATAGATGGAGCAATAGACAGGAAAGCTGTTTCATCTCCGGCTATTACAGATGCATGCGTTATTGCGACAGGTGCTGTACTAAGCAGAGATATGAAAAAGGTTTTAGAAAAGACTGCCCATGCTGTGGAATGCTGCTCCCTTACAGGAACGGATGAACATGTTAAGAATATCGTTCGGAAAGTAAATAAAACATGCATCATATCAGAAGAAGGTAAAGCAGTTGTTCCCGATATTAAAACAAGTATTACAGGCGGCAAAAAAATAAGTGAAATGATTGACGAAAAAACGACTCATGTGTTTATTAAAGGTGCAGTCACATCTGCTCTTTTGAAAGAACTATGGGAAAACAAATATTTAAGAGGCATTAAACTAATAATAGAAGACGGAACGAAAATATTTACGGATATAAATATGTGGAATGAAATGAGAAAAAAAGGTCTTAAAGTTGAAGCTATGAATACAATAAATGTTCTGGCAGTGACTTTAAATCCCATATCTCCGGAAGGATATTTCTTTGACAGTGAAGTTTTAAAAGAAAATATGAAAAAAGTCCTTCCGAGAATAAAAATTGTTGATGTGGTGTCGGGCGGTGATGAAGATTGAATAGCTTTATGACAGAAAATACAATGAAGAATATAAATTTCGATTATATTTTTAATGAAATAAGACCAATTACAGAATACGGAATAAGGGCAAAACAGGAAGCTAAGCCTTTTATAAAAGGTCAGGAGGCAGACCTTAAGACAGAGTTCAATAAAATAAGGGCATTTATTGAAAGCAGACAAAGGCGCGACCTAATTGATGTTTTAAAACACACTAAAAATATTTTTGAAACCATCCATAGGGCAAAAAGCAATCAGGTTCTTGACGAAGTAGAATTATTTGAAATAAAAAACTTTCTGATTTTAGTCGAAAAGATAGATAAAATTTTAAGAGGCATTTCAGATACTGATTTAAAGCTATTGCAATTAACGCCCCTGCCACAACTATATGAAGAACTTGATCCCGCTCATGAAAGATTAAACACATTTTATATTTACGACGAATATTCACAAAAATTAAAAGAAATTCGTAATGAAAAAAGACAGACTGAGAAGACTATACGATTATTAAAGAAAAAAATTAAAGAAGAAATACAAGAAAAGTATAATATTAGGTTAAATTTAAAGAATGAAGTAGCAATAAGCAAGTCACAAAAAGAAAGAATCGATGAGCTGAACAAGGAAGTTAATTTAAGAGTATCCGGTGAAAATTATTTAAATATTATTTTTAAAATCAAGAATACTGATGAAATAGATAAGTTAGAGAAGAAATACGAAGAACTCACCTATGAAGAAGATGATGAAGAATACAAAATTCGACAAAATATCTCCGGGTCTATAAAAGAATACAGCGATATTTTGCAAAAAAACACAAAAACTATAGGTGAAATTGACTATCTTATTGCAAAAGCAAATTATGCACAAAAAACCGGCTCCATTGAGCCGGAAATAATTAATGAGCTGCAAATTACAATTAAAGACGGCAGAAACCTTAAACTTGAAAAAACATTGAAAGAAAAACATATTCAATATGTTCCTATTGATTTAAACCTTAATAAAAATGTGTCTTGCATAACAGGGGCAAACATGGGGGGGAAAACCGTAACCCTTAGGATGATAGGTCAAATTGCAGCAATGGCGAGTTTTGGAATGTTTGTACCCTGTGAATATGCAAGACTATGTCTTTTTGAACACATATTTATTTCTGCAGGTGATAATCAGTCCATTGAAAAGGGTCTTAGTACCTTTGGAGCAGAAATGGTTAATCTAAAAGAAGCTATAAAAAGTTCCGACCGCAGATGTCTCATTTTAATTGATGAGCTGGCAGGAGGTACTAATCCAAAGGAAGGTTATGCAATTACGAAGGCAGTAGTAAATTATCTTAAAAACAAGGATTGTATAACAGTACTCACAACTCATTATGATAATGTTGCAAATGATGAGGGCATAAAAAATTTACAGGTTAAAGGGCTTAATCTTCCTGATGAGACTGATTTGAGCAAAACGGACAACATAGAGTACGTTCAAAAATACATGGATTACAGGCTTATAGAAGTGAAATATTCTAGTGATATTCCGAAAGATGCCTTAAAGATAGCAAAAATGGCAGGCATAGACGAAGAAATCATCAAGGATGCAGAAAGATATTTATAATGTCATCCTGAGCGTAAGCGAAGGATCCATAACAATGACGAGGGCTTTGCCCTCGAATTGAATGTAAGGAGGAATTATGGAAAGCAAATTAAATCTCAACCCTCGATTAATTGATAGTGCCCGTACTGCAGCAAGGAATATTGCAGACGATGTACAGAATTTTATCGACAAAAATACAACTGTTACAGTCGAAAGAACAGTTGCACGTCTCATGGGGGTAGATGGCGTTGATGAAATAGAAAAACCCCTTCCCAATGTGCTGATAGACGCTATTAAAGAGGGCGGCGGATTATCCAGAGGGGCAGCGTTTTGGATAGGAAATGCAATTGTTAATACTGGAAAAACACCGCAGGAAATAGCAGAAAAAGTAAGCTCCGGAGAAATTGATATCACAAGACTGCCAATTGCTGATGAAAATAAAATTATGGAAGCAGTTTACAGCACTGCAAAGCAAATGGTCGAAAGAATAAAAAACAGCAGAGCAAAAAGAGACGAATACTTAAATTCAATCGGTGAAGGAAGAAAGCCATATTTGTATGTAATAGTTGCAACAGGAAATATTTATGAGGATGTTTTGCAGGCACAGGCAGCTGCAAAGCAAGGTGCCGATATAATTGCCGTTATCAGAACAACGGCTCAAAGCTTGTTGGATTATGTTCCTTATGGACCTACAACTGAAGGTTTTGGCGGAACATATGCAACTCAGGAAAACTTCAGAATAATGCGTAAAGCTCTTGATGAGGTTGGAGAAGAAGTAGGAAGATATATTCGTCTTTGCAACTATTGTTCAGGTCTTTGCATGCCTGAAATAGCAGCAATGGGGGCGTTAGAAAGGCTTGACGTAATGCTTAACGATGCTCTTTACGGAATTCTTTTCAGAGATATTAACATGCAAAGAACATTGGTTGACCAATACTTTTCAAGAATAATAAACGGCTTTGCAGGCATTATCATAAATACAGGAGAAGACAACTACCTGACTACATCAGATGCCTATGAAGAAGCTCACACCGTATTGGCATCACAGTTTATTAACGAACAATTTGCATTAAAAGCAGGACTTCCCGAGGAACAAATGGGTCTCGGCCACGCTTTTGAAATGAATCCAATGTTGGAAAACGGCTTCTTGTACGAATTGGCTCAAGCCCAGATGGCAAGAGAAATATTCCCAGAGGCACCACTTAAATATATGCCGCCAACAAAATTTATGACAGGAAATATATTCAGAGGACATTTGCAGGATGCAATGTTTAATTTATTATCTATATGGACTCATCAGGGAATTCAATTGTTAGGGATGCCTACGGAAGCAATTCACACACCGCATCTTCAAGACAGAATGCTTTCAATAGAAAATGCACAGTATATTTTCAATAATGCTCGTGAAATAGGCAATGAAGTCGAATACAAAAAGGACGGAATAATTCAGAAAAGAGCACAGGAAGTGCTGGCCAAAGCTGAAGAGCTGCTAAAGGATATTGAAGAGGAAGGAATATTCGATACAATTGAAAAAGGTAAATTTGGTGGTGTAAAAAGAAGCTTTACCGGCGGCAAAGGGTTGAAAGGCGTTGTTGAAAAAGACGAAAAATACTTTAACCCATTTATTGATTTAATGTTGGGGGGTGCAAAATAATGGAAGGTATACAGAAAGCAGACTTAACGAAAATTAAACCATATGGCGATACATTAAATGACGGAATGGTTCAAATGAGCTTTACATTGCCTGTTCCATACGGAGATGAAGCAAGCGAAGCAGCGAAACAATTGGTATCTAAAATGGGATTTGAATCTCCGGCAGTTGTATTTTCCAAGGACTTAGGAGTAGGCTACACATATTTCATAATGTATGGAAAGTGTACCCATACAGTTGATTATACCAACATTGAAGTACCAAAGATAACTATGGAATATATGGAAAGAGAAGAAGTTGAAGATTATATCAAGAAAAATATCAAGCGTGACATAGTGATTGTAGGAGCATGCACAGGCACGGATGCTCACACCGTAGGAATAGATGCCATAATGAATATGAAGGGCTTTGACGGTAATTACGGACTTGAAAGATACAAGGGCATTGAAGCAATCAACATGGGCAGCCAGGTACCAAATGAAGAAATTATTGCAAAGGCTATTGAAGTGAAGGCAGATGCAATATTAGTATCCCAAGTAGTTACACAGAAAAACGTCCATATTGCCAACCTGACACAATTAGTTGAAATGATGGAAGCAGAAGGACTCAGGGATAAAATAATTTTAATTTGCGGCGGACCTCGTTTAAACCACGAACTTGCACAGGAATTAGGATATGATGCAGGTTTTGGAACAGGAAGCTATGCTAACCATGTGGCAACATTTGTAGTAAATCAAATTGTGGAAAGAAATATGATATAACATTTCATGAGGTGCCAGCACCTTTCATTGGCACCTTTCATTATTGTAATATTAACTGAGCCATGTTTTTTCATCCTCCGGTTTTTTGTTTGTCGCAACTACATTATAACCGAACGGATGAGACATGGTCTCTTTATTTTTCTAATTTACACCATTAGAAGGGCATAACTCGAATTTAATCGTACCTGAATTGGCTACTGTTAAGGGGTCACTTCAAAACATCGTCAAAAAATTATTGAATTATTAACAGTTTTTGGTATAATCAAATTAGAATTAATACTTGACCTTATTGTTGTTAATATATAAAAAACTATAAACAGGTTATTTATGATAAAAAATAAAAATTTCTTATTTATACTTAAAATTTTAATATTGATAATATTATTTTTATCAGCAATATATTTTGAAAATGCACATCATCAAAGGCTGATAGTGCTGATAGTTATTTTTGCACTTTTTTTGAGCAACAATGTGGTTAAATACTATATAAAAGATCAGAATAAACTCTTCATATTATTTTTTGTTGATATAGCACTTATTTATATATTGGAAACTAATTCACGCCTTTTAATAAATTACTTTTTCCACTCCTTTTATATAATAATTTTTCTTGAAGCATCTTTTT
>JAQVRY010000091.1 GCA_028700795.1 Tissierellia bacterium
GATTCTTCGAGCTAAAGCTCTCAGAATGACACATAGCTTATTCATAGCAATGAACAGATGCGGAGGTCCCATGAGGCACATTTTTATAATAAATCCTATTGCAGGCAATGGACAGCTGCAAGAAAAATTAGAAAAAACAATACACTTTGAATTAAAAGATAAAGAAATCGATTATGAGGTATATATCACCAAATCAAAAGATGATACAAGAAGCTTTGCAGAGCATAAGTGCAAGGAAAACGAATCAGCTGTATTGTATTCATGCGGTGGAGATGGAACCCTTCATGAAATTATAAATGCAGCATTCGGATATAAGCATGTGAGTATTGGTGTAATACCGGTAGGCTCCGGTAATGACTTCATTAAGAATTTCACTAATAATGCATATTTCAACGATATTAACTTGCAGACAGATGGCGAAAGCATAGAATTAGATTTAATTAAAGTAAACAATGAGTATGCTGCCACAGTATTAAATATAGGCCTTGATGCTGATGCAGCTCTTAACATGAATAAATTTAAGAAGATTCCTTTTATTCAAGGCTCAACCAGATACTATCTTGGCGTTTTTTATTCTTTGTTTGGCAAATTGGGAAAGCATATCGAAGTTAACACAGAAAATGGTATTATTAATGGCTCATTTTTAATTGGTGTTATAGCAAACGGACAATATTACGGCGGAGGATACAAGTGTGCTCCAAAAGCAGAAATAAATGACGGTATTCTAGACTTGTGCTTTGTAAAAAATATTTCAAGACCTCAAATACTAAGCTTAATCGGAAGTTACAAAAAAGGAGAACACTTAGAAAATCCAAAGATAAATAAGTTTATTACTTATGATAGAATTAAACAAGCAAAAATAAAATTCGATGAGCCAACAAACGTATGCATGGATGGAGAAATATATACTTATAATGAAATAAATATATCAACAGAAAAAAACGCCTTGAACTTTTGGCTTCCAAAAGGCGTAGAAGTTGGGAATTTGACATCTTTGGCTTAGTGATTGAGCTCATTAATTCAATGATAATCTTTCTACTAAAATATTGTTTTTCATTATTGTATTTACAACCACAGTGCCTATGAGAGCAACTACTGCAAACTCGCCTGCACCTACGTAAAATACATTTAATAAAAATGGAGTGTTAAATAAATAAGTTAACTCCGCTCCAACCAATAAAGCGTTTGAAATTACAGGTCCCAAACTTGCAATAATCAGCGCTTTTTTATTTAGACCAAATAACCTTCTTATCTGTGCTATGAAAACTACTGCCAAAAATGTTGCAAATGAACCGACTGCAATGTCAATTATTCCTAATGGGCTCGCTAAGTTAGCTAATATACATCCCAATACTAATCCAAGACCATATCTTGGCTCTATAAATGCAAACAACACCAATACTTCTGATATCCTAAACTGAATCTGCTCATAGCTCATCCACGCGAATGCATAGGTCAAAGCTGCATAGGCTGCTGCTATAAGAGCAGTGCGTGTTATAAACTGATTATCTTTTTTCATTAAAAAAACTCCTTTCGAATATTATTCTCGGAGTCACTTAAAAAATCTTGATTTTTAAAGTGGGTGCCAAGAAAACACTATTGTTACAAAAGAGTCACATTTCTGCGACTCTTCCAATTTTAATATTATCTCTTACTGAACTGTGAAGCTCTTCTTGCTTTTTTCAAACCGTATTTCTTTCTTTCTGTCATTCTTGAATCTCTAGTCAAGAATCCGGCTTTTTTAAGCAGTGGTCTTAATTCTTTGTCTACTTGTAATAGCGCTCTTGATATGCCATGTCTGATAGCTCCTGCTTGACCTGTATATCCGCCACCCTTTACATTAACCAATACGTCATACTGACCCATTGTATCAGTAATCATCATAGGCTCTCTCACAACAGTTCTTAAAGTTTCATATTTAATATAATCTTCTAAGTCTCTTTCATTTATATTGATTTTCCCTGTTCCGGGAACTAATCTTACTCTTGCTACAGCTTTTTTTCTTCTGCCTGTTCCTCTGTATTGTGCTTCCATAATATCCTCCTCTCCTTCTAAAACTCGTATACTTGCGGTTTTTGAGCTTGGTTGTTGTGCTCAGGACCCGCGTATACTTTTAGTTTCTTTAACATTTTTCTTCCAAGGCTGTTCTTTGGAAGCATTCCCTTTACTGCCAAATAAACTGGCTGTGTTGGTTTTTTCTGGAATAAATTCCTGTAAGGAATTTCCTTCAAACCGCCCGGATATTGAGAGTGGTGTCTGTATAATTTCTGATCTAATTTTTTACCTGTCAATATAACTTTTTCAGCATTTACTATTATTACAAAGTCTCCTGTATCAACATGTGGTGTATATATTACTTTATGTTTACCTCTTAAGAGTTTGGCGACTTCTGTTGCAAGTCTTCCTAAGGTTTTGCCTTCGGCATCTATTACATACCAAGCCCTTTCAACTTCATTAGGTTTAGCCAAGAAGCTTTTCATTTAATTTCCTCCTGTAATTTTCGTTTATTATCTATTCAAAAAACCTAACTCCGGGGCATTGGAACGGTTTTTCTATATCTATAATACCTATGACATTCTATATGAATCAAAACAAATTGTCAAGTCGTTTTTGTAATTTACCTGCATTAAAAACAATCCTTCAGGAGTTGCTGTCTGCCCTAAGACTTTTCTATCTTTATTTATAAAAGCTTTTTCTATGCAATCTTTGCTTTTTGTACCTTTCCCTATATCAATTAATGTTCCTGCAATTATTCTTACCATATTGTACAAAAATCCATCACCGTTAATATAAATTCTTAACAAATTTTCTTCTTTTAAAAACTTTGCATCGTACACTGTTCTAACTGTAGTTTTTACATTTGAGCCGGCAGCCATAAATCCTTTGAAATCATGGGTGCCGATAATCAAGTTAAGTGCTTCTTCCATTTTATTAATATCCAAAACCTGCGGAATAAAACATGAATACCTTGAATAAAAAGGACTTCCTACCCTATCATTGTAAATTTGATACATATATGTTTTGTCAAGAGCATCGAATCTTGAGTTAAAGCTCATATTAACATCAACGGATTCCAGAATCCTTATATCCCGGGGCAAATTTGCATTGAGGGCAATTTTTATTTTATCTTCGGGGATTTTTGTGTCAGCTTTAAAATTTGCAACCTGTCCCAGAGCATGAACACCGCCGTCAGTCCTTCCTGAGCCTGTTAAATCAATTTTTTGCTTCATTATGATGCCTAATGCTTTTTCAATCGTTCCTTGGATTGTAGCCTTGTTTAATTGGGTTTGCCACCCATGATAAGCAGTGCCGTCATAAGAAATGACCAATTTTATATTTCTTACCATATCTTAAATACTATTATTGCTGCAAAATAAACCGCAAAAACAAATGCTGCAACATAGTCACCTTTTAAAATTTTCATTTGTCTCATTCTTGTTCTGTTCTCTCCCCCCCGATAGCATCTTGCTTCCATCGCCATTGCCAATTCATCGGCACGCCTGAATGCACTTATGAAAAGTGGTACCAACAGAGGAACTAAATTTTTAGCTCTGCTTATAATATTGCCGCTTTCGAAATCAGCACCTCTTGATTTCTGTGCCTTCATAATTTTTTCTGTTTCTTCCATAAGGGTAGGAATAAAGCGAAGAGCAATTGTCATCATCATTGCCAGCTCATGAGCAGGAAGACCGAATCTTTTGAATGGCTTTAACAGACTTTCAATACCGTCTGTTAATATAATTGGTGAAGTTGTCAGTGTCAAAAGAGATGTTCCCATTATGAGAAGAGTAAGTCTTATAGCCATAAAACCTGCCTGCCTCAACCCTTCTTCAGTAATCTTTATGAATCCTAATGTAAAAATAACTCTTCCCGGCGTCATTAAAAGATTAATGATAAAGGTAATCAATATGATGAATAATATTGGTCTTAATCCTTTGATTACAAATTTAACAGGAACCTTTGAAATTGTTATAGTCACAGTCAAAAATGCTACAACGAATAAGAAACCTGTAAAGCTTTCAATTAAAAATAACGATATTATAAAAATGAATGTCATGATTATTTTCAGCCGAGGGTCAAGGTTGTGTATGGGAGAATCAACAGGATAATGCTGTCCGATAGTAAGGTTCTTAAACATTTCTTCTCCTCACTTCCTTTAATATTTCTGTTTTTGCTTCTTCAATTGTGAGTATGTCCTGTCTAATATTAAATCCTCTTTTTCTAAGCTCTCTTACAATAGAAGCTATCTGAGGGATTCCAAGGCTGATTTTTTCCAATTCTTCAGCTTGTAAATATATTTCCTTTGGGCTTCCCTGCATATGTATTTTCCCCTTGGATAACACAATAACCCTGTCTACTAATTTTGCAATATCCTCCATACTGTGAGATACCAAGACAACGGTAAAATTTGAGCTTTCATGTAATTTCTTTATTTGATGAAATATTTCATTCCTGCCTGCAGGGTCGAGACCTGCCGTAGGCTCATCTAAAATAAGGTAATCAGGTTTCATTGCAAGAACTCCTGCAATTGCAACTCTTCTTTTTTGCCCTCCCGATATCTCAAAGGGAGATGCATCTTTTATTTTCTTATAGTTAAAGCCCACTAATTCCAATGCTTCTTTAACTCTAAAATCAATTTCTTTCTGAGAAAGAGCTAAATTCATAGGTCCAAAGGCAACATCTTTTGCAACTGTTTCTTCAAAAAGCTGGTATTCAGGATATTGAAATACCAACCCTACTGTTTGACGTATCAACTTTAATTTTTTCTTATCTTTGCCCACTATTGTGCCGTCAACTTCAACTATTCCTTCAGTGGCAAGTTCAAGACCGTTAAGAAGCTGTATCAATGTTGATTTGCCGGAGCCGGTATGACCGATTATTCCCACAAATTCACCTTGGTCTATTGTAACGTTCACATCATCCAATGCCAAGGTTCTAAACGGAGTACCTTCACTGTATACATATTTTATGTTTTCCGTTCTTATTGACATAATATGTCCACCAATTCCTTTACATCTATTATATCCGGGGGAAGGTTCAGTCCTTCCTTAATAAGTTCCTGTGCCAGCTCCGTTACCTGAGGAACATCCAAACCGTATCTTTTAATTTCATCAATATTTCTAAATACTTCCTTAGGTGTTCCGTCCAATTTAATATTTCCTTTATCCATAACTATCACCCTATCTGCCTGAACAGCTTCGTCCATATAGTGTGTGATAAGAAGTACAGTCTTGCCTTCAGCGTTTAACTTTTTTAATGTTTCTAAAACTTCTCTCCTGCCTGAAGGGTCTAACATCGCAGTTGGCTCATCCAAAATTATGCAGTCGGAATTTAATGCCAATATCCCTGCAATGGCAATTCTTTGTTTTTGTCCGCCTGACAACAGGTGAGGAGGTCTTTTCCTGTATTCATACATGCCTACTGTATTTAAAGCATCATCAACTCTTTTTCTTATTTCAGCAGGCTCCACACCTAAATTTTCAGGACCAAAAGCAATGTCTTCCTCGATAATGGTTGCCACTAACTGATTATCCGGATTTTGAAATACCATGCCTGCTGTCTGTCTTATATCCCAAAGCTTAGAGTCATCTGATGTATCCATACCTTTTACAAAAATTTTGCCTTCACTTGGAAGTAAAATTGAATTGATTAATTTAGCCAGAGTTGATTTCCCTGAGCCATTGTGCCCTATGATTGCAGTAAACTCTCCGTTTTTTATGTTAAGTGAAATTCCGTTAACTGCATAATCGGAATCTTTTTCATATTTAAATTTTACATTGTCTATTTTGATTATGTATTCTATCATTTTACACCTATTATTTAATTTCTAACGGTTAAGCCGCATAAGAATAATATCATTATTCATATTATTTTACAACAGTAATTTTACACTA
>JAQVRY010000092.1:0-2848 GCA_028700795.1 Tissierellia bacterium
GAATATAAGTAGCGCTAAAAGAAAAAATCGGGAGAAATCCCGATTTTTTGCATGTTCAAACATTATCAGAATAGTTTTACAATTTACTTATTTATGATATAATTAAAAAGAAAACATGAGATTTACAATTGCGGTTCAGAATGACATAGTTCATCCGAGGATACAGCTCTCGTCATCCTAAGTGTAACAAAGGATCGCATAAAAGAATCTAAAAAAAGGAAATGTTAATATGGAATTCAAAATATGGTATAAGGAAAAAGTAAATATTGTTGATGAATATTTAGAGCAAATTATTGAAGTAAAAGATAATCCTCAAAAAATAGTATACGAAGCGATGAATTACAGCCTTTTATCAGGAGGGAAGAGACTCAGGCCTGTTCTTTTGTTAGGTGCATATGAACTTTTTAAAGATGATTTAAAAGAAGCTTTGCCATTTGCCTGTTCAATGGAAATGATTCATACATATTCTTTGATTCATGATGATTTGCCTGCTATGGACAATGATGATTACCGTAGAGGCATGCTGTCAAATCATAAAAAATTTGGTGAAGCGAATGGAATACTTGCTGGCGATGGACTGCTTAATAAAGCATTTGAAACAGGATTGAAAGCTGCAATAAAGTCAAACAGCATTAATGCAGTAAAGGCTCTAAAAATAATTGCTGACTCCTCAGGCACGGAAGGAATGATAGGAGGACAGGTAATAGATATAGACGGAGAAAATAAAATAAGCTCAATTGAAGAGCTTAAATATATGTATTCATTAAAAACAGGAGCTATTATTAAAAGCAGTGTAACAGCAGGAGCAACATTAGCTGGAGCATCGCGAAATGAAATAAAACTATTGGAAAATTACGCTGAAAAAATTGGAATTGCATTTCAAATAGTAGATGATATTTTAGATGTTACGAGTACTCAGGAAAAATTAGGCAAAGCAATCGGAAGTGATGCTGTAAACAACAAAACAACGTATCTTACATTTAAAAGTATAGATGAAGCAAAAAAAGACGTTGAGAAATTCACTCATCAAGCAATTGAAAGCTTGAGTATATTCGGCAATAGAGCCGTCTACCTTATTGAATTAGCAAAATATCTTACAAACAGAGAAAAGTAGATGCCCTAACCCCGTTTAGAGTCTTTCCCTAACCCCATTTTCAACGCAGCAGCAAATCCGCTATATCGACAACATTCCCTGCTCCCATGGTGATAACTATATCACCTTTTTTTGCTATTGACCTTACTAAATCAGCAGCTTCTTGGAAGCTCTCTGCATAAATTCCACCTTTTGAATAAGCTTCCATTTTATTAATAATATCCTTTGAATGAATTACACCAGTGTTTTTTTCTCTGGCAGCATAAATATCTACGAGAATTACCTCATCAGACATTGCCAAAGCTTCAGCAAATCCATCTAACAGCTTTATTGTTCTTGTGTAAGTATGGGGCTGGAAAACAGTAATTATTTTACCCTCCGCAAGGGAGTGGGCAGTTTTTAAAGTTGCTTTCATTTCGGAAGGATGATGAGCATAATCGTCAATAACAACTGCTCCGTTGAGTACGCCTTTATATTCATATCTTCTGTGGGTGCCTTTAAAATTAAACAGACCATTAAAAACAGTTTCAGGCATAATGCCTAATGTTAGGCATGCAGCACCGGCAGCTATTGAATTTAAAATATTATGCTCACCATATACTTTCAATTTGATTTCAGCTACTTTCTCATCTCCGTGCATCAAGGTATATGAAGGCTCTGGTACAAGCTTTATATTCCGGGCATAATATGTACCTTTATCAAGACCGAAGGTTACTATATTGCATTTTATACTATCAAATAAGTGGTTGTATGCTTCATTGACAATCAAATGACCATCCTCAGGCAGCTTTTCTGCATATTCTACAAATGCACTTTCAATATCATTTAAATCTGTGTAATAATCAAGGTGGTCTGCTTCAATATTCAGCACTACTTCCATTGTAGGGTTGAATTTAAGGAAGTTTCTTTTATATTCACAAGCTTCAGTCAAAAGAAGTTCATATGAGCCGTGAAGCAAATTTCCTCCTAAAGAATCCATTTCGCCCCCTAAGAAAATGGTCGGAGCCAAATCAGTTTCAATTAAAACAGATGAAAGCATTCCGGTAGTAGTTGTCTTGCCGTGAGTGCCGGAAACACATATTACATGGTTGTAATTTTTCATTACAGCTCCAAGAAATTCTGCTCTGCCCATTATTTTAATATTTAAATCTCTTGCTCTTAAAAGCTCAGGATTGTCATCCGAAATTGCAGATGTATATACTACTAAGTCAATATCGTTACTAATGTTATTGCTGTCATGTTTTAAGTAAATATTTGCACCTGAAGTTTGAAGTTTCCTAATTATTTTTGAATCGCTTCTGTCAGAGCCTGACACCATGATTCCTTCCTCAAGCATTATTTCAGCTAATGCACTCATGCTTATTCCGCCAATTCCGATAAAATATATATGATTAAAGTTATAATTCATTGTAGTCTCCTTGGTTATTCATTTATTTTATTTTATATTATTCATTTACTTTGTAATTAACACAGTTGAGATGAGATTTTTAGATTTTGTTTATTACTCGGTCAAATCTCATAGTATTATAGCACGAGTATATATATTGTTCAATAAAATTTTTAACCGTTGGTTTATGAATTGTAGGATTACAATACCTGCGTTACATTAAAAATATTTTATCTGTGGGTTGCAATAACCTTTGTTAATCGAGCTACGATTTCTATTATTTCTTGATTTTTTAAATATATGAATGTATAATAGCAATGTTATGATTAAAACACAAATGCAATCCAAAGAATCTTAGGACAATGTCA
>JAQVRY010000092.1:2948-5784 GCA_028700795.1 Tissierellia bacterium
TTGCAATAACCTTTGTTAATCGAGCTACGATTTCTATTATTTCTTGATTTTTTAAATATATGAATGTATAATAGCAATGTTATGATTAAAACACAAATGCAATCCAAAGAATCTTAGGACAATGTCATCCTGAGCGATAGCGAAGGATCTCAGGGTTTAAAAAATGAGATTCTTCACTGCGTTCAGAATGACGCTCCGCGGGTTATTCATAGCAAAGACAAATCTTATAATAATAAGTTAGGATTCATATGAAAATAATAGCAAACAATCTAAAAGATACTGAAAAGTTAGGAAAAATAATAGCAAAATGCATTGAAAAGGGCACTGTAATTTGCTTAGACGGAGAATTAGGGGTCGGCAAAACTTCTCTTACTCAGTTTATAGCCAAGGAATTCGGTGTGAAAGAATATATTGTAAGCCCTACATTTACAATTATTAAAGAGTATGAAGGACGACTTCCTTTTTATCACATGGATGTGTACCGCATTGGCTCGGAAGATGATATGTATGATTTAGGCTACGATGAATATATATATTCTGAGGGAGTTACCGTAATAGAATGGGCAAACTTAATAGAAGGAATACTTCCCGAAGAAAGAATACATATTGAAATTAAAAGAATTGATGATACAAAAAGAGAAATAAGCATTGAAGGAAAAGGACTTAGCTTTGAAAAACTGGTATCGGAGTTAAACCTATGAAAATATTGGCAATTGAATCAGCATCTGTAACAGCTTCCTGTGCAGTGGCTGATGATGAAAAAGTTTTAGGAGAATACACATTAAGACATAAAAAGACTCATTCGGAAAAGCTTATGCCCTTAATCGAAGATTTAATGCAGGAATTAGGACTTAAGCTCAACGATATTGATGTTATTGCAGTTTCCCAAGGACCCGGCTCTTATACCGGGTTAAGAATAGGAGCAGCAATAGCAAAAAGCTTAGCATTTGCTGCAGATATTAAGATTGTGGGTGTTCCTACAATGAAATCATTGGCAGCCAATGTCTATGATGAGCATAAATTAATTGTACCTGTGATGGATGCCAAAGCCGGAAGAATATATACCGGCATATATAAATGGGAAAATGGAGAATGCAAGGAAATAATGGAACAATTCCCATGCAATATTGATGAATTGATTGAAATATTGAATGAGTATAAGGAGTCTGTAATAATCAACGGAGACGGCTCCGTAAATTACAGGGAAAGAATTGAGAATAGTTTAAACAGAAAAGCAGATTTTGCACCGGAAGTTTATAATTATCTTAAAGCATCAACACTTGTTTTTATTGCCTATAAAATGGCGGTTCAGGGGGATACCGTCTCGGCAAAGGAGTTTAAGCCGCAATATTTGCGGTTATCTCAAGCAGAAAGAAACAGAAAGTAAGAGGTGTATATGGGGGAGGTAATAATTCGAGGAATGCTTTCTCAAGACATAGACCAAATAATGAATATTGAAAGAATTTGTTTTTCATTGCCCTGGTCTAAGGCATCCTTTGTAAATGAATTAAAAAATGAATTGGCATATTATCAAGTTGCTGAAGAATCGGGAAAGATTGCAGCTTATATGGGTATGTGGAAAATTATTGATGAATGTCATATAACCAATGTTGCTGTTTTACCTGAATACAGAAACAAAGGAATAGCAGGAATGCTTATAAATAAGATGATTGAAATATGCAGATGCTCAGAAATTTCTGCTATGACTCTTGAAGTTAGAGTATCTAATGAACCGGCAATTAATTTGTATAAAAAGTATGGATTTTTTGCTGTAGGAAAGAGACCTAAATATTATGTAAAACCTGTTGAGGATGCATTAATAATGTGGAAGAAGTTGCCCTAACCCTATTTTTCCGACTGAAAGGAGAGAAAAATAGCGGTAGGTCATTCGCAACGAGCGCCAGTTTTGTGCGACCGGAGGGAGCAGACAAAAATGTGCAGCGAGACTGCGAGATTGATTACTAGGAGAAAATAATGAGAAGAAATAAGAAACGTAAGATAAGAAAAACTATAATTTTTGTTACCGCTTTGCTTTTTATCTTATTTGGAGCATTTCTGATAATAGATAAATTTAATAAGGATGAACTACCTCTTAGTGAGGTTCATGAGGAGGAACCTACTAATAATGAACAGGAAGAAGAGACTTCGGTAGAGCCGGAAAAAGAACCTGAGGAAAAACCGGAGGAGCCTGTGCAACCAGAAGAGCCGGGACAGGAACAACCGGCTGAGGAAACGGATTATAGCATCATAATCGAAAACCCTGAAAAAATCGATGTACTTGTGAATAAAACGAGAGCTCTGCCTGAAAATTATGTACCTGAGGACTTGGTGACATTAAGCGAAGTACCAACGGTGCTTTCAAATCCTGAGGTAAACCAGTTAAGGAATGATGCATGTGAAGCATTGACAGAAATGTTTAATGCTGCAAAGAATGAGGGGTATGAACTGCATGCGCGATCAGGCTACAGGTCATACTATACACAGGCAGCATTGTATTCATCATATGTTGAAAGCTACGGTAGACAGGCTGCAGACAAATACAGCGCCAAACCAGGCCAAAGCGAACATCAGACAGGTCTTTCAATGGATATTACATGTGAAGCCTTAAATTACAAATTAGATACCACATTTGATCAAACAGAAGAAGGAAAGTGGGTTTTGGAAAATGCGCACCATTTCGGATATATAATTAGATATCCTAAGGGGAAGGAAGAAATAACAGGTTATTCATATGAGCCATGGCATATAAGATACTTAGGTATTGAGCTGGCAGAAGAGGTATATGATTCAGGATTGACATTGGACGAATACTTTCAATAAATAGCCACGGAATCAT
>JAQVRY010000016.1:0-1903 GCA_028700795.1 Tissierellia bacterium
GCTT
The DNA here is from genome assembly GCA_028700795.1 of Tissierellia bacterium. Lineage (GTDB taxonomy): Bacteria > Bacillota > Clostridia > Tissierellales > Sedimentibacteraceae > Sedimentibacter. The sequence goes on from JAQVRY010000016.1 coordinate 5, forward strand.
ACTATGTTCCTGAAACAGTGAGGACAGATGTTTTGTTCCAAAATATGAAAAAGAGCAGAAATCATTTTGCTGTTGTTTTTGACGAATACGGAGGAATGAGCGGTATTATTACCATGAATGACTTATTGGAGCAAATAGTAGGCAATATAGACGATGATTACTTAAACCCTGAAGAGGAAGAAATTAAACAAATAGATGATAATACATGGAAGATAAAAGGCTGGGCATATTTGGACGATGTGTCTAAGAAATTAGGAGTCAGTTTGCCTGATGAGGATTTCGATACATTCGGTGGTTTGGTTTTTGGAATATTGGGAATTATTCCTGAAGACGGAAGCACTTTGGAATTAGAAGAATACGGACTTAAAATCGTTGTAACAGAAATAAAGGGCAGAAGGCTTGAAACAGCAACAGTATACAAATATGCTGACAATGATGATAAATAGAGAGCAAGCAATATCTTGTATATTGATAAGGAGGACATATGGATTATTTATTAAGCAGATTATTATTCCTGCCTGGAATATTGTTGGGAATATCAATTCATGAATTTTCACACGGCTATGCAGCAGTAAAAATGGGCGATAATACACCGCTTCTGCAAGGACGTATAACACTAAACCCTATAAAGCATTTAGACCCTATGGGTTTTTTATGTTTGCTTGTGTTTGGTTTTGGTTGGGCTAAGCCTGTAGTGATAAATTCCAGGAACTTCAAAGATCCTAGACGAGATGATGCAATAGTGTCATTAGCAGGACCTGCATCAAACTTTATAATAGCATTTTTATTTACCGGCTTTATGAAATTGACAGATATGTTTTTGCCTTATACCATGTTAAGTCAAGTAATATTTGAAGTATTGAGAAGTACAGTACATATTAATTTAGTTCTAATGGTATTTAATCTGATTCCAATACCTCCATTAGACGGGCATCATATATTGGGAAGTATAGGAGGAGCAAGGGTTTGGAATTTTTATTACAAATACCGCGAGCAACTAAGGTTTGCACTGCTTTTATTGATAATATTCAGAGTAATAGGAAAAATAATTTTCCCGGTTATAAATATATTATATGGATTCTTGTGGTCTATATTTTTCTAGGTGAGATATGAAAACAAAAAGCGAATTGAGAAAAGACATACTCAGTATAAGAAATAACATGTCTAAAGAGGATGTTAAGGAAAACAGCAGTGCAATTATGGATAAAATAATAAGCATAGATGTTTATAAACAAAGTAAGGTTGTTTTCATATACATGGATTTTAAAAATGAAGTGATGACATCAAATCTTATTAAACATATGCTGTTTGAAAAAAAGCGTGTTGTTATACCATATACCGATATGCTAAATACAGTCTTGATTCCTTCTGAAATAACAAAGGAAGCGGACTTAAAGCTAAACTCTTTCGGTTATTATGAGCCTAAAAACATTTCGCCTGTTAATATAGAAGAAATTGATTTGGTTATAGTTCCCGGAGTTGTATTTGATAAGAATTTAAACAGAATCGGATTTGGCAAAGGATATTATGATAAGAACCTAAACAAGTTAAAGCCTTCTGCAAAAAAGGTGGCTGTAGCCCACGAATTCCAAGTGCTTGAAAACATACCTGCAGAAGAGCACGATGTGAAAATGGATATGATAATAACTGAGAAAAATACATATAGATAGTGTTAGCGTTTGTTTCCAGGCACCTATAAGACAGTTGTTTTTATCTTGCTATTGTAATTACATAGACTTTTGAAACACCAAAATTTAGAAGCGTTTTGGAGCATTCATCGACAGTGGAGCCTGTTGTGTAGACATCATCTACCAGCAGCACACTGCTGTTTTTTATGTTTCCATTTTTAAGAGGATTTTTTACGGCAAATGCCCCCTTTAAGTTTTTTCTTCTCTTTTC
>JAQVRY010000016.1:2003-22587 GCA_028700795.1 Tissierellia bacterium
TCCAAATTCCCTCTACCACTGACTTCAGCCTGTAATCAAGAGCTGAGAAACGCTTATCTATTTTAGTATTTTCAATCATTTCTTCCATGTATTTTTCCTGACCTACAAGAACTACCAATTGTTTTGCTCTTGTTATGGCAGTATAGAATAAATTTCTCGTAAGAAGCATGGGAGGTCCCCATACCATTGGCATGATTATAACCGGAAATTCGCTTCCTTGACTTTTATGTACCGTTGTGGCATAGGCAAGTATTAATTCATCTAATTGGTTGAAAGAATACACCACTTCTTTTTCTTCATCAAATTGAACATGCATTTCTTGCTCTGTTTCATCAATAAATAAAATATTTCCTATATCACCGTTATATATACCTTCTCCCGTGACAAGATTATTATCTGTCAGCTTCCATTCTGTCTGATAGTTGTTTTTTATCTGCATTACCTTATCACCTGTTCGGAATGTGTATCTGCCGAATACTTTTTCCTTTTTTAACTTGGAAGGAGGATTAACTGCTGCTTGAATTTTTTTATTTAATTCTATAACACCTGCATCGCCTTTTTTCATTGGAGAAAGCACCTGTATATCTTTTATCGCATTTAAACCATACTTGGAAGGCAGACGGTCTTTATACAATCCAACTATCATCTCCACAATGCCATTTATATTGTTTTCTCTCATAAAATAAAAATCCGAATCTTTTTTATTTAATAAAGGCATTATTCCCTTGTTTACAGCATGTGCGTTCTGAACAATCATACTTCCTGCAGACTGTCTAAAAATCATATCAAGTCTGATTGTTTTTAAGGTATTGCTTTTAATTATGTCAGATAAAACATTGCCTGCTCCAACAGACGGTAATTGGTCTACATCTCCCACCATTATTAACTTTGTGCCTCTTCTCAACGCTTTTAGCAAGTTGTTCATCAACAAGATGTCAACCATGGACATTTCATCAACAATAATTGCATGGCAGTCTAGGGGTGAATTTTCATTTTTATTAAAGGTTAAATTGCTGTCATCTTCGCCATAAGCGTACTCCAAAAGGCGATGAATGGTTTTTGCGTCTCTTCCCGTTGATTCCGTTATGCGTTTAGCGGCTCTTCCGGTCGGAGCGCATAGGAGCACTTTTTTATTCATAGCTTCAAATATTTTAATGATTGATAATATTATTGTTGTTTTTCCTGTTCCGGGTCCCCCGGTTATTACCGTAACACCGTTTAATATGGATTGAACAACAGCTTCCCTCTGCATCTCAGTCAGATAAATTGAATCATCTTCATCAGATTCCAAATACTTAAGCACATCTTCTTCTGAAATACTTGGCTCAAAGTTGGCTAAATTTATTAAATGTTTGCATACATTTACTTCTGCAGTATGATAGGGAAGATAATATACTACGGATTCCGAGTCAATTGTTTCTATATGTATTTTACCCGTAAAAGCCATGTTCCTTAATTCATCTTCTGTATTTTCAATTGAGGTTTCAAGAAGATTAGCAGAGCCTTTTACCAATAAATTGTAAGGAACAAAAGTATGACCTCTTGCCGCATATTCCGCCAACATATATTTCACTCCCGATGTTATTCTGTAGGGTGAGTCTTTCTCGACTCCTAAAGATGCAGCTATTTTATCGGCTAATTTAAAGCCTATCCCATATATATCTTCAGCTAATCTGTATGGATTATCTTTTATTGCATTTATTGTATTTTTACCGTATTCCTTATAAATTTTAACGCTGTAGTTAGTGCTAATATTGTGGTTTTGTAAGAACATCATAATTTCTTTTACATCTGCTTGTTCCTGAAAGCTCTTTGCAATCATGTCAGCCTTTTTCTCACCAATTCCTTCTATTTCAGTTAGTTTCTCCGGAGCGTTCTGAATAATGTCAAAGGTGCCTTCTTTAAATGCTTCTACTATTTTTTTTGCAGTATACTTACCGATACCTTTTATTAACCCTGAAGAAAGATAACTTTCTATTTGTTCCAAACCTGTGGGAAGTATGGAATTATATATGTCAACTTGAAATTGCTCGCCGTATTTTGGATGATTAACTCTTTTTCCAAACACTTCAATATTTTCGCCGGATACATCAGTGCCAAAAATCCCTGTTACGGTTACTAATTCATTTTCTGCTTCCAACAAAGCAACAGTGTATCCATTTTCATTATTCCTAAAAATAGTTTCAACAATTGTGCCTTTTAAACTTTCCATTAATAACTCCTTATTATAGGTATGTCCCCCTACCGCTTTACAAAATTATACCACATATATAAGTATAGAATATATCATTTATTTTGAAATTCGCAAATTTCTCTTTTAAATAAGAATAAACTGTGATAAACTAAATTTCAGTAAATTGGTATGGGACACACCTCAATGTAGGGAAAGTCTTTGGAGTAAACATTAAGGAATGTCACCAAATTGAAAGGAAGAAACATGTCTAAGGAAAGTTTTATTAAAGGTGCTGCTATACTAAGTGTAGCAGGATTATTTGTTAAAATATTGGGAGCAGTATACAGAATACCTCTGACAAATTTAATAGGTACGGAAGGAATAGGTCACTATCAGCCGGCTTATAACATATATAATCTTTTACTTGTAGTTTCATTGTCAGGATTCCCAACAGCAATTGCTAAGATGGTTTCGGAAAGAAGAGCTCTTAACAATTTTGAAGGAGCATATCAGGTTTACAAAATAGCAAGATGGGGTTTATTTTTAATAGGACTTGTTTCATCTATTTTTGTGCTTATATTTGCCCGTAATCTTGTTTCATTTCTTGGGTTTCCCGGCTCATACTATTCCATGTTGGCATTGGTTCCGGCATTGTTTGCAGTACCTTTGCTATCTGCCTACAGAGGATTCTTCCAAGGAATGCAGAACATGACTCCCATTGCCTTATCGCAGCTTATTGAGCAAATTTTTAGAGTTGCGGTTGGTTTGTATTTAGCATATGCATTGGTAGGGACAGGACTTGAAGAAGCTGCTGCAGGGGCTACTTTCGGTGCATCCGCAGGAGGTATTGCAGCCCTTATATTGATTTATATAATGTTTTTCATTAACAATAAAAATATAAAACAAGAAATTACTTTATCTAAAAATAATAAAACAGAGCCGGTGCAATATGTAATTAAAAGTCTTTTATATATTGCTGTTCCCATAACCATAGGAGCCTCAATCGCACCGCTTATGGGAAACATGGACTCATTTATAGTTTCAAATCGACTTGCGGCTATTGGATATACTGTTGAAGAATATACAAAAATGTTTGGCGAATTAAGCGGAACAGCTCAAACCTTAATAAATTTCCCTCAGGTTTTTTCAACAGCTGTGGCTATGAGTTTAGTTCCTTCAATTACCGAAGCATTTACGAAAAAACAAGTTAAAAGGTTAAATGAAACTGCTAATGCAGGCGTAAAGATGTCATTAATCATAGGGCTTCCATGCGGTATTGGCTTATTTATGTTAGCGGAGCCAATAATTGCGCTGCTTTATCCATCTATTGGTCCGGCACAACATGCAAGTTCCGGGGCACTTTTGGAAATACTGTCAATAGGAGTAATTTTCTTAACACTTGTTCAAGCCTTTACAGCCATACTTCAGTCTGTAAACAAACAATTTCAGCCTGTAAAAAACTTAGCTTTAGGCTTGGTTGTTAAGGTTATATTATCCTACATACTTATTGGCATACCAAATATTAATATTAAGGGAGCAGCAATAAGTACAACAGTTGCATATTTATTTGTAGCTCTTTTTAACTGGCGCGATATAAATAAAACTAAAATCAAAATAAATTTAATCAAGGTATCTTCCAGAACACTTTTATCCACTGCGGTAATGGCAGTTATCGTATGGGTATCCTTCAGTTTTATATTAAAAGCTGCAGGAAGTCAAAACTTAGCAACATTAGGCTCCATAGCAATAGCAGGAACAGTATATGTAATTTGTTTATTTATTACTGGAGCAATTACAAAGGAAGACCTTGAACTGATACCAAAGGGAGAAAGATTAAGTAAGTTTGTGAGGAAATAAAATGAGCACAATTCAGATAATCGGATTAGGAGCAGGTGGTGAAGATGACTTAACAGTAAGAGCCCAAAAGGCACTACTAAAAAGAATACCTACATTTGCAAGAACAGACCGCCACCCAATAGTAAATGAATTAAGAAAAAATATAGATATTATTAGCTTTGATGATTATTTCTTGAAATATGAGACCTTTGATGAAGTTTACGAGAACATAGTCAATACACTTATAGAGAAGTCAAAGCAATATGGTAAAATTAATTATTGCACTGCAGGAAGCCCTTATTATGGTGATATAGTAACAAAAAAGCTGATTAATGAATATAAAAATCAAATAAATACAATAATAATTGATGGAATTAGTTTTCTTGATAAATGTTTAAAACTTTCAGGATATGCGGATTATAATAATATCAAAGTATTGGATTGTCTTGAAGCTGATGAATTTTCATTTGATGTTAATTCTTTTAATATTATTACTCAGGTTTATGATTTAGAAGCTGCATCTCGGCTTAAAATCAAACTCATGGAAATCTATCCTGAAGATGTGAATTCTCTCATTATTGACGTTTTGGGAGAAAATGTAAAAAAAATACCGCTTTTTTTGCTTGATCAAGAAAAAAATTACGGATTTTCAACATATTTTTGCATTCTGCCTATTGAAATTTCTAATAATAGAGTATATAATGTAGATAATCTACTAAGAATTGTAAAATTACTCAGAGGACCTGATGGGTGCCCATGGGACAAAAAGCAAACACATCATTCAATAAGACAGAATGTTATTGAAGAAGCTTATGAAGTAGTGGATGCAATTGATAATTATGATGTAGACAATTTAGTTGAGGAACTTGGAGATCTATTGTTCCAGGTTGTATTTCATGCTGAACTAGGTAGTGAAAAGGGTTATTTTAACTTTAGTGATGTCATAACCAATTTGTGCAAAAAGATGTATTTTAGACATCCCCATGTATTTGGAGATGTAAAAGCCTGTAATGCTGAAGAAGCATTAACAAGCTGGGAGAATTCAAAGCTGAAAGAGAAGAATTTAACAACATATACTGATAATTTGAAGAATGTTCCCAAAGCATTATCAACCTTAAGCAGAAGTTACAAAATTCAAAAGAGAGCTGCGGAAGTTGGATTTGATTGGTCTGATGCACAGGGAGCAGTATTGAAAATTAAAGAAGAACTCTTAGAATTCATTGATGAATACAATAATCACAACATTGAAAATATGGAAGAAGAGTTCGGAGACCTGTTGTTTGCACTTGTGAATTTTGCAAGGTTTGAGAAAATTAATCCTGATATTGCTCTGAATAAAACAATTAATAAGTTTATTAGTCGTTTTGAGTACATAGAGAAAAATTCAACCAAAGATTTAAAACAAATGACTTTGAAAGAAATGGATAAGTTGTGGGAAGAATCAAAGTTCCGATAGGAATTTAGATAAAGTAAAATAAAATAAACTACATTTTTATTAAGGAGGGTTTTATGAATAAAGCTGAATTAATTGCTAGTGTTGCTGAAAAAACTGGTTTCACTAAGAAGGATGCAGAAAAGGCATTAAACGGATTTATGGAAACAATAAAAGAAGAACTGGTAGCAGGCGGAAAAGTACAATTAGTTGGGTTTGGAACATTTGAAGTAAGAGACAGAAAAGAAAGACAAGGAAGAAATCCAAGAAATCCTGGCGAAACAATAGATATTCCCGCATCAAAAGCACCGGTGTTCAAAGCAGGAAAATCGTTAAAAGAAGCAGTTAATAAATAGACACAAGTCAAGGGGATATCATTTATATGATATCCCCTTATGCATGCCTAAAATTCTGCTACTTTTTCTTTATTGCTTGTTAATCAAAACTAATTTTCACATAAGTAAAAATGAATATATTGACAAATATTAGTAATGTATATTATTATATTATTGTTTCAGCAGGAGGGAATTATGTGGGAATTAGTTGAAGATGCTATTATGGACTCATTAAAGATGCTGCCGTTTTTATTTGCAGCATATTTAATAATTGAATATATTGAGCACAAATCATCAGGCAAGTTGGTTAACGCCCTTCGGAAATTTGGAGTTGTAGGGGGAGCTGTGCTTGGATGTGTTCCTCAGTGCGGATTTTCTGTAGCTGCATCAAATTTATTTGCAGGAAGAATTATTACTGCAGGAACATTGATAGCAGTATTCATATCCACATCCGACGAAGCAATACCTATTTTATTATCAAGTAGTGGTAATTTAAAACTAATTTTATCTCTTATAGTGATAAAAATGGTTATTGCAGTTATAGCCGGACTTATGGCAGATTTCACATTCAAAAGGTTTTTCAACAAGAAAGATAATGAAAGAATTGCAAGTTCTATCCATCGCCATGTTTGTACCAACTGCGGATGCCACGATGAAACGGGTATATTAAAACCCGCATTAAAACATACAATCAATATATTTATATTCTTGGTGATTACTAATATATTTTTAAACTTTTTTATAGAATTTGTGGGTGAGGATAATTTGTCAGAGGTTTTATTGAACGACAGTATTTTCCAGCCTGCATTGGCAGCTATAATAGGATTTATACCAAATTGTGCTGCATCTGTAATACTCACTCAGCTCTTTATCGGAGGAAGCATAAGCTTTGGCTCAGTAATTGCCGGGCTTTCCACGAGTGCAGGAGTAGGGTTGTTGGTCTTATTCAGGATGAATCGCAACATTAAGGAAAATATTAAGATTATATTGTACATATATATCATTTCAGTATTGGCAGGTTTTTTGATACAAATAATAATGTAGCGGGACAGGGACGTACGTCCCCACTGTCCCCTATTTCTTCGATGTTCCCAAATATGCTTCTATAATTTTTTCGTTTTTTAGAAGCTCCATTCCTTTTCCTTCCATAGTTATATTTCCCGTTTCCAAAACATAACCGTAATCTGCAACCTTTAGTGCCTTGTTGGCATTTTGCTCTATTAACAAAATCGTAGTTCCTTGATTGTTTATTTCCTTAATAATTTCAAATATAGAATTGACTATTAAGGGAGCTAATCCAAGGGAAGGCTCATCCATCATTATCAGCTTAGGTCGAGCCATTAAAGCTCTTCCTACTGCTAACATCTGTTGTTCTCCTCCAGATAAGGTACCTGCTAATTGCCATGCTCTATCTTTCAGTATTGGAAACAATTCATAAACTCTTTTTATATCGTCTTCAATTCCATCACTTCTAAGATAGGCGCCGACTTTTAGGTTTTCTAAAACCGAAAGATTCACAAAAACTCTTCTTCCTTCGGGAACCATGGTAATACCCTTTGCTACTATATCTATAGTATCTTTTCCAAGTATATTTTCATTTTGGAATAATATTTCACCACTTTTTGCTTTAACAAGTCCTGATATTGCTTTAAGGGTGGTGCTTTTTCCTGCGCCGTTGGCTCCTATTAAGGTTACGATTGATTTTTCCGGAACAGAGATACTTAAACCCTTAACTGCGGAGATTCCTCCGTAATTTACAAATAAATCATTAATTTTAAGCATCTTCTTCCACCCCCAGGTAAGCCTCTATAACTCTTTGGTCATTTTTAACTTCATTTGCCGTTCCCTCTGCTATAAGCTGTCCAAAGTCTAAAACGTAAATTTTTTCAGATATTTCCATTACTAAGTCCATATGATGCTCAATCATAAAAATAGTAAGCTTAAATTCATCTCTTATATTATGAATAAATGATGACAACTCCATTGTTTCCGAGGGGTTCATACCTGCAGCCGGCTCATCTAAAAGCAGAAGGTCGGCATCAGTTGCAAGGGCTCTGGCTATTTCTAATTTTCGCTGCTCACCATAAGGTAGCGAATGAGCTATTTCATTTTTCAATCTTAACAAATCCAACTTATCTAAAAGCATCTCCGATTTTTCACGCATTAGTCTTTCTTCTTTGTTAGACCAAGGCATTCTGAGTGTACTTGACACAAAATTCGAGTTTATTCTTAAATGATTGGCAATAAGTATATTGTCAAACACAGTTAAATTTTTAAATAATCTTATATTTTGAAAAGTACGAGCAATACCTTTTTTGGTTATTTTGTCAGGTGTAATACCGGTTATATTTTCATCTTTATAATATACATTTCCTTTAGTAGGAGAGTATACGCCTGTAATAACATTGAAGGCAGTTGTTTTTCCAGCACCGTTTGGACCTATCAAGGCTTCAATTTTTCCTTCCTGAACTTCAATATTAAGGTTGTTGACAGCAGTAACTCCTCCAAATTGCATTGTTACATTGTTTATTTTTAAAATGCTCATTATGCGGCACCTCCCTCATCGGTCTTTTTTATTGGTTTTTTTCCGGAAAGCCAGTCAAAAACCAACTTCCAGGACAATTCCTTTTGTCCCAAAAGACCGTTTCTGAAGAAAAGCACCAACACCATCAATAGGATTGAGAATACTACCATTCTTAATCCGGGACGGAATAATGGAATATTTACTCCAAACAATGCCAGAGGTTCATCGAAGAATCTCAGTATCTCAAGACCTATCGTAACAACAAAGGATGCTATGATAGTACCGGATATACTTCCCATACCTCCTAATACGATAATCAGAAGAAAGTTGTAGGTAACCGGAAAATAAAATTGATTAGGGTCTACAGTAGCAAATAAGGTAGCTAAAAGTCCCCCTCCGATTCCAGCAAAAAAAGCTCCTATGCTAAAGGACATAACCTTATGCTTAAATAAATTTATGCCCATAGCTTCTGCTGCTACCTCATCCTCTCTTATTGCTTTAAAGGCTCTGCCGTAGCTGGAGTTTATTAACAGCCACATCAAGCCGATGGAAATAATAGCTACACCAAAGAAAACCCACATGGTAGGCATTATGGGGATATTCTTAATCCCAAGCGCGCCATTTGTAATTGATTTTATATTTGTAAAAACAATACGAATTATTTCTGAAAATCCTAAGGTTGCTATTGCTAAATAGTCACTTTTTAATCTGAGAACCGGCATGCCGATTAAAACTGCCACTAAGGCCGCCAAAAGGCCTCCCAATATAAGTGCAATAACAAAGGGCAGTTCAATTTGTGCCAAAACAGGATTCTGAGGGATAATATAGAATATTTTAGCCCTTGCTTCTAAGGGAACAGTAAATATTGCAACTGTGTAAGCGCCGATTGCCATAAAACCTGCCTGCCCCAAAGAAAATAATCCCGTAAAACCGTTGACCAAGTTCATTGAAACACTAACTATTGCATATATTGCAGATAAATTTAAAATACGTCTTACATAGGCATCACCGATTGTTTTTGTATCTAAAAGTATCAATATTGCTGCAAACACAGCTATAAGCAATAGATTCAAAAATAATTTACTCTTTTTATCATTAAGTTTATCCATCATACCTTATCTGTCACCTTCTCTCCAAGAAGTCCTGTCGGTTTAACCAACAATACAACTATTAATATAACAAATGCCATTGCATCTCTGTAACCGGTAAGTGATGGAAGAAATGTGATAAGCATAATTTCAGCCATACCTAGTATAAATCCTCCTAAGACTGCACCTGTGGCATTCCCGATACCGCCCAATACTGCAGCTATAAAGCACTTAAGTCCCGGCATAACACCCATGAGGGGCATTACGGAAGGATACCTGGAGCCCCAGAGAATTGCTCCAACCGCCGCTAAAGCGGAGCCTATTACAAAAGTTGTGGATATTACTTGATTTATATTTATTCCCATCAGTTTGGCTGTTTCAAAATCCTTTGAAACGGCTCTCATGGCCATACCGATTTTTGTTTTATTCGTTATGAACAGTACAACATACAAAAGTATAAGCGTAACAAAAGGTGTAATCAATGTGGCAACAGTTAATGAAAGACTTCCTAATTCTACTGTTGTGGTTAAAATTCTAATGTCCGGGAATCCTCTTGGAACACCGGTAAACAAATAAGTTGCTAAGTTTTCCAACAAAAATGATGCTCCTATGGCAGAAATCATGATGGACATACGGGGAGCATTTCTTAATGGTTTATAAGCTGTTTTTTCAAGTAAAACTCCAAGGGCAATCGTTACTATTATAACAACTACTATGGCAATGTACCAGGGCAATCTAAAAGTAACAATGCTGAATACCATGAAATAAGCTGCCATCATAAAAATATCCCCATGGGCAAAATTAATAAGTCTTAAAATTCCATAAACCATAGTATAACCTATTGCCAAGAGGGCATACAAACTTCCTAAGGAAATGCCGTTGGCAAGCTGCTGCAAGAGAAGTTCACTAGTCATATTTTTTCCTCCAAATCAGTTAACTGCAAAAGGGCGAACGAACAGTTCGCCCTGATTGTTTATATTAGTTATTTTACTTCTACTGAATCGATGAACACAAATTGTCCATCTTGAACGCTCTTGATAACAGCAACATTTTTGTCGGCATCTCCCTCTTCTGTAAAGTTAATAATTCCGGTTACGCCTTCAAAATCTTTTGTTTCTTTTAATGCATCTCTTATGGCAACGCCATCGGTTGAGCCTGCTCTTTCGATTGCGTCTCTTACTAATATATATGCATCATATCCTAATGCTGCAACTGCAGGTATAATAGGTTCCTTACCTGCTAATTCTGCTTTATAACCTTCAACAAATGCTACTGCTTCATTTGTAGCAGGATCATTTTCATCAAAGAATGTTGAAAGAACTATACCCTCGGCATCTTCTCCCGCAACATCAATAACAGCAGGATTTTCCCATGTGTCTCCGCCCATTATTAAGCTTTCGATTCCAAGATCTCTTGCTTGTTTAATTATTAATGGAGCAGTAGTTGCTGCACTCGGTGCAAATATTACATCAGGATTCTTTGCCTTGATATTTGTAAGAATTGCATTAAAGTCAGCTTCATTTAACTGGAATTCAGAAACATCAACTATGCTGGCTTCTTCTCCGGTTAATTTTTTAAATGCATTTATAAAGAAGTTTGCAAGACCTACTGAGTAGTCATCTCCGTTTTGCATGATAACAGCTGCTGTCTTTGCTCCCTGCTCTATTGCATATGTAGCCATAACTTCACCTTGGAACGGGTCTAGGAAGCATGCACGGAAGTAAAAATCATTGCCTTGCGTTACCATAGGGTTTGTTGCTGAAGGAGCCACTGTAGGAACCTGTGCATCTCTTATAATATCACCGGCTGCAATAGAAACAGCTGAGCCGTAAGAACCAATTATTGCAACTACCTTGTCCTTTTCAATAAGACGTGTTACTGCGGTAGTTGCTTCGCCTTTGTCACTTTTGTTGTCAACTACAACTAATTCAATTTTTTTACCTAATACTTCAGGATACATTTTGTTGGCATATTCGATGCCTCCAAGCTCCTGAAGACCGCCACCGCCATTCATACCTGTAAGCGGTTCGAACACACCGATTTTAATAACATCTGCATCTTCTTCGCCTGGTTCTACCACTTCATCCGGCTCTCCATTTGCATCACCGTTATTATTTGCCGGAGTACAAGCTGTAAACAAAGCAAGTACCATTAATAAGCTCAATAATAAAGATATAATTCTTTTCATATACTCTCTCCTCATTATTATAAAATTTCTATGATTATAACACTGAAAACATTTTTTTGCAAGGAAATTTTCCGTGTTATGTAAACAGTCTTGCACAATTTGTATACAAATGGATTAATTTGTATCTAATTTTAGAACTATGCCATTATGATATATTAAAACAGACAACTTGTCATTTCTAATATAATTATATTAATCGGTTGTCTGTTTTATTCTTAATTGAATTTTGACGTTAGTTTTAATACGCGCTCTTTTAATATGCTGTTATCTTCATTTTTAGAAAGAGCTGAATTCATAATATCCGCTAACTCAATCATTTCTTCTTCTTTCATTCCCTTAGTGGTAACTGCAGGAGTTCCTATTCTTAATCCGCTTGTAATAAAGGGGCTTTGAGGGTCATAAGGAATAGTATTCTTATTGGTTGTAATATGAATTTCATCAAGCATTTTTTCTGCTTCTTTGCCTGTTAAATTCTTATTTCTCACATCAATCAGCATCAAGTGATTGTCAGTACCGCCTGATACTATTCTAAATCCTCTCTTCATCAGTTCTTCAGACAGCTTTTTTGCATTTTTTAAAACCTGCTGTTGATAAAGTATGAAGTCATTCTCTAAAACTTCCTTAAAGCATGCAGCTTTAGCAGCAATTACATGCATCAAAGGACCTCCCTGAGTTCCGGGAAATATTGCTTTGTCTATTTTTTGTGCAAATTCCTGCTTACACAAAATCATCCCGCCTCTTGGACCTCTCAAGGTTTTATGAGTGGTCGTGGTTACGAAATCCGCATAGTCCACGGGATTAGGGTGAAGACCTGCTGCAATAATTCCTGCTATATGCGCCATATCAACCATAAAATAAGCGCCTACATCATCAGCAATTTCTCTGAATGCTTTAAAATCAATAATTCTGGCATAGGCGCTTGCCCCTGCAACTATCATTTTTGGCTTTTCTTTTTTTGCGATTTCTCTTACTTGATCATAATCAATTGTTTCAGTTTCCTTATTTACTCCATAGAATACAACATTAAAGTATGAGCCTGACATATTAACAGGACTTCCATGAGTCAGATGCCCTCCGTGACTTAAGTCCATGCCAAGTATTTTATCTCCTGGTTTAAGTACTGAAAAGTATACTCCAAAATTTGCATTTGAGCCTGAATGAGGCTGAACATTCACATGGTCTGCACCAAATATTTTCTTAGCTCTGTCTCTTGCAAGGGTTTCTACCTTATCAACAAATTCGCATCCTCCGTAATACCTTTTACCGGGATATCCTTCAGCATATTTATTAGTTAAATGGCTTCCCATTGCCTGCAAAACTGTTTCAGACACAAAATTTTCAGATGCTATCAACTCAATATTAATACCTTGTCTTTCTTTTTCCTCCATTATAAAATGATATAGTTCATTATCATTTTCTTTTATTAAACTAAAGTCCATATAGCTCTCCTTATACGTAGATTTTTGGAAGTCTTCTTACAGCTAAATTTGTCAGTACTTCATAAGAAATGGTACCTCTCATGTTTGCTACATCTTCAGCAGTCATTGCTCCATCTGTACCATCACCGTAGACTATTGCCACATCGTCTATCTGTGGGTTCTCCACATTGGATAAATCCACCATAAATTGGTCCATGCATACTTTTCCCAAAATAGGGCATTTTACTCCTTTTACAACCACATATCCTTTGTTTGACAACAATCTTGAATATCCGTCAGCATATCCTAATGGAATTGTGCCTACTACCACCTGCTTATCTGCATGGTACAAATGTCCATACCCAACACCTTCGCCGGCTTCAATTGTTTTTACGTTTGCAACCTTTGCTTTCAAGGTAACGCAAATTTTAAATATGTATTTTTCAGTATCTACTTCGTCAGAAGGATAAAATCCCGATAAAATAATGCCCGGTCTTACCATATCAAAATAATACTCAGGTAATTCTATTATAGTAGCACTGTTTGCAATATGTTTTATAGGTATTTCCACATTTCTTTCTTTCAGCATCTCCATAAATTTAATAAATCTGTCTGCCTGCATGTGAGCAGTTGTTTTATCTTTTTCATCAGCCTTAGCTTGATGTGAAAATGCACCTTCAATTATAATATTTTCAAATTTTGCAATATCAGCTATCTTATCTGCATTTTCAACCGTAGGCAGAAAACCTAATCTATTCATGCCTGTTTCTACTTTTATATGAATTTTTGCTTCTTTGTGTAATCTTTTTGCTGCTTCATTTAATCTTACTGCATGATTATAGTCATAAATAGTCAAAATAATATTATTTTCTATTGCATCATCGTAAAATTCCTCTGATGTAAAACCAAGTACCAAAATGTCCTTATCTTTTATTTCTTTTCTCAGTTCAAAAGCCTCTCCAATTACTGCAACGGCAAACATATCTACGCCGTTTTCAAAATACATTTTTGATAATTCCAAAGATCCCATTCCATAGCTGTCTGCCTTAACAACGGCACATATCTTTCTGTCAGGTCCTACTGCTCTTCTTACCTCTAAAAAGTTATGAATAGCCTTTTCTCTGTTTACTTCAACCCAGGCAGGTCTCAGCTTTTCGTTCATATATTTGTTCCTCCTTTAATGGTATGGGGACACACCTCTATAGTTATACCTTTGAAGGTAATCTCAGAGTAATGTCACTCAACTTGTATCACTGTTTAAATTATAGCAAACCTATGTCAATTAATCAATAATTCAAAAAACATTTTGGGGACATTCTTTGATAGCATGCTCCACAAAGAGTGATTATCTATCAAGGTGTGTCCCCATTCCTTACTATACTCTCTCACAGTCTCGTTCACCAATTTACTTAAATATAAGCACCACATCAATTACTCCGTCAAATCCGCCGTAGAGGTCATAAAGCTGGGCTGTTGAGCCGGCTTTAATATCTGATTTAGTACCTTCTTTAAAACCGCTTATATTTCCTGAACTGTCCAAGGTACAAACATAAACTTTTACATCTTGAGAGTATTCCATATATGTTATATCATCAATCAGTATTTGATTGGTATAAATCTGAGATATTTTTATTCTTGATGTTTCAGGAGTTACTTTCTCAATACTTGAAACCATACCGTTAACAATTACTGCTCTTACATAGGAATTCATCATACTTTTGCCTGCAACAGTTGTATTTATAACGGAAAATACGTTGCTGTCATTAAAGAACTGCAAATGGCTTGTGGTATCATCTAATTTTGTAACACCCTTTATTATGCCGTAAATAGTTCCATTGTAGTTTTGTTGTATATCCGGTGTTACTGTTACTGCAGTTGATTTTAATCCCTTAGTAAGATAAATAGCATCAATGTGTCCCAAATAATTAACAACTGCTTTTCCTTCCAAGTATTCGTCCAGCTGGGAAGGCACCAACAGCTGGTATTGCCCGTCGCTTTTGTACACGATAAATGTATCTGATGAAATTCTATAACCACCGTTTTCTAAGGTTTGTGTTTGGTTATTGTATGAGCTTGCAATACTTCTGGTTTGCATTAAATTTATTATTTTTAATGTCTCGTTTAACACAGGGTCAAACATAACAAAGTCATTGCTCCCTATTAATGATTGCTTTAAAATACTTGAATCATCTTCATGCACTCTTACGGCACTTGAATTGTCTGCTAAGGAATATGTCCTAAGTCTTCCGTATTCGTCAAGTATTCTTGCGGAGGCGCTTCCGCCAGTGCTGTTTGAGGAGCTTATTACAATACCGTAAGTTGAAGGCATTTTACCGTATTTATTTATATACAGTTTTATAATATTATTGTTTTTATCCAATATTAATGTAACTGAATCATCTATATTTGCTTTTTCTGTAAAAAAGTAATCCTTTCCTGTCATATAGCTTATATTGTTTAGGGTATAAAAGGCAGCACCATTTACACTGTCTACACTTGAAATAACGCCTTCAATCTGAGACCTTAATACATACAGTGTCAGAGAATTGTTTTTGTCGTCTTGCATTTCATAAAAGTAAACCACATCATTTAATTTTATTTCATCCAGAGATTCTGCGTCACCTTTAATATGAAGTTTTTTATGGTTAACTTCTGAATTCTTCAATGGCAGGTTTTTACCGGCAAACTGTCTGCTTCCTTCCTTATATAAGTCATCCCTTTCCACAACTATAACATCGGTTGCTTTATAGGCGATAATACCTATGACTTCTCCATTGAAAGAATCTTCATCATAGACAATTTTTATGTTTGATTCATTTAAATTGTTAAAGCTTCCTCTTTCTCCATTAATTATAATCGGAATATCAGGAACCTGAAAAACTCTCACATTGCCAAAATCGTCAGTTACAAAGATTACCCTATTTGAAAGAAGGCTTGTTACCGTTCCCGAAAATTCGTTATATCGAGGGTTGTTTACAAAGACTGTATTTCCATGGTTATCATAATAAATATCCCACTTATTGAACAAATAATCCGTGTAGTCAAAATTATCAATATTTAAGTCTTTGATTGACACTTCTTTTGTTTCCATTTTGCCTAATTTTGAAATAAGTGCTTTATTTGTTATGTTCAGAGTATTGTTTTCCTTTACAGTAACTAAGTTCATACTTAGTGCATTAAATAACATTATTGTAATATCTCTTCGCGAAGCAAATTCAACATTAGAATTAATATTTTCAAATAAATTCAATTCTATTGCTTTTTCATGATAATTAGAAGGCCAGCTTCCTATCAGTGACTCATCAGTATATCCCAAGAGCCTCAAAATCATTGTGTACGCTTCTTCAAACTTTATCAGGTTATCAGGGTAGTAAGCGGATGGAGAAATTCCTTTAACAATACCTAATACATCCGCAAGCTCCACATAACTTTCAGCCCAATGTCCATGCATATCTTCATAAACAGAAGTCATATTTTTAGAATATTCATGGAATCCTGCTGCAACAGTTACAACCTTTGCCATCTCTGCACGAGTGACAATTCTGTCCGGCTTGAAGCTGCTGTCAGGATAACCCTGGATAACTTCATAACCTGACAATACGCCTATGGCTTCTTCTAAAAAAGGATCTTTTTTAACGTCGAGAAAGCCGGCAGCATATACATTTGCAAAAGATGCAACAAATATTAGAATTATTATTATCAATAATGTTTTTTTCATATAATCAATCCTTAGAGAACAATTAAAAAAATACTATACATAGTATTTCCTTAATATTATTATACATTATATCTGTTTAATTAGTATTACATTAACATTACAATGGTATGCTTTTTACTTTGAAACTTCCTTAGATTTTCAATATTTTATCGTATAGTTATACACAAGTTTTATGCCTTTTTTGCGACTTGTCAACAGTTTTATCCACAAATCAGCAAATCATTTCAAGATTTATCAATAATGTGCATATCTTTATTCAGCTTTTTCATCATATAAACATCAACAATTGATTTAATCAATGCTGCAACAGGAACTGCAAAAAACAGTCCTAAAGGACCAAATAATCCTCCTCCGATTATTATCGAAATAATTACCAATAAAGGTTTTATCGACAATTGACTGCTTAAAATTTTAGGGTCTATAATTAGACTCTCTACTTGCTGTAATATTAAAATTAAAATAAACAAAAGAGCACCTTTCTGCGGAGCATATAAAACATTTATCAACACAATGGGAACACTTCCAATGAGTGTGCCAAAATAAGGAATCATATTGGTAATTCCGATAACCATTCCGTCAATTACAGGATAAGGACATTTTATTACATATTTTGAGCCAATATAAATTAACAATGCTATAAAAAGAGAAGCAGTCGCTTTTCCGGATATGTAGTTTGAAACATTGCGGTAAAGGACGTGAGTTATTTTTATAATATCATTTGCGGTTTTTTTACCTACAAAGAGACCGAAAAACTCTTTGCTCCAATTTTCAATACTCTCTTTATCCATTAAAATATAGACGGAAATAATTATTGACAACAATGCATTGGCAAATGCCATAAATATGTCGATTACCTTTGTGAGCGTATTATTTATTATGGCTGTCAATATGGAAGATAATTTTTGTACAATTTCGGCAAGATAAATTTTTACGATTAGCTCATCACTCAAAAGAGACAACAAGCTGTTTGCCTTTCGATAAAGTTTGGGTATATCTTTGGATAATTCCACAATACTGTTTATAATATTTGGCGTAATAGTTTTTACCACAATTGATATCATTAAAAAAACTAATAGATAAGTTAAAATAACAGAAATATACCTGTTATCAATCCTTAATGTTTTTTCAATGAAGACTAAGACAGGATTTAAAACTGCAGCCAAAAGTATTCCTGCAAATATGGGGAAGCATACTTGGATTATCAGTGACAGGCCATTCTCTAAATAAATAAACCTGAAAACTGCAATATAAAAAATAAAAACGGGCAAAATAACAAAACTATTCTTTTTCAAATTATCACCTACTGATGAGGACAAAGCTTACTCCAAAGTATATCCCTACTCTAGAGATGTGTCCCCCTTCCTAAAGAAACTTTATTAATTAATATTAAAATTTTTTAAATATATGTATAATTGATGAATTTCTGTAAATAATTATATTGATAATACTTTTTTTATCTTCTTCCAAATTATATAAACATCCCGCGAAGCATTGCGGGATGTTCTTTTTTCGACCTATCCCTGCGTCTATTCTTCATTGACTCAAATAAACTTTTAATATATAATTAATACATTAAAACAGTGAGGTGGCATATGAAAAAAAAATTATTGGGGAATACAGGTATGGAAGTGTCTGTAATAGGATTAGGAGGAATACCCATACAACACGTAAGCGAAGAAGAAGCAATTAACATAATATTTGAATGCAAAAAACAAGGGATTAATTTTATAGATACAGCAAGAGCCTATACAATCAGTGAAAAACATATAGGGAAGGGTCTTAAGGAAGCAGGTCGCGAGAACTTTTATGTTGCCACTAAGTCAATGGACCGTGATTATAATTCAATGAAAAGTTCAATTGAAGGAAGCTTAAATGACATGGAGGTAGACTGTATAGATTTATATCAGATTCACAATGTAGGCTCTAAAAAGGATTTTGATACCATTTTTTCTGAAAACGGAGCGCTGAAAGCTTTAGTGGAGGCAAAGGAACAAGGGTTTATTAAGCATATAGGGATAACAGGACATGTAAAAGAGATCCTTATTGAGGCAATTGATAATTATGATTTTGAAACAATTCAATTTCCTTTTAATCCTGTTGAGCCGCAGGGAACGGAGCTGTTTTTAAAAGCATTGGAAAAAGGGATGGGAACAATTGCAATGAAGCCTATAGCAGGCGGTACATTTGATTACCCTCTGTTATCCTTGAAATATATTATGAATTCTGGCCTTATAACAGTAGCAATACCTGGTATGGACACAAGAGAACAGGTTATTGAAAATGCTCGGGCAGGAATAGATGAAGAGCCCTTAACAAAGGAAGAAATAGAGATAATAAACAAAGAAGTTGAAACCTTAGGCACTGAATTTTGCAGGCGATGCGGTTATTGTAAGCCCTGCCCCGAAGGAATCGACATACCAAATGTATTTGTATATGAAAATTATGTTATCAGATATAATATGCCTGAATACGGCAAGATCAAATATGACACCTTAGAGGTTAAACCTGATGTATGTGTGCGTTGTCGTACATGTGAATCAAGATGTCCATATAACCTGCCTATAGTAGAAAAGCTAAAACATGCATCTAAAACATTCAAGGATTTGGAATAAAACTGAGAGATTATATCTGTAGTTCAGTGCAATTTACTTGCTGCCAAAGCGGGTATAGAATCGCTCTCCTAACTGTGCCTTAAAATTTTCGCGCAAGAAACCGGATTCTCTATCCTCTAAGGCGCGTTTCGGAAGAATATATAAATCCTGCATGGAAATATAGATAAGAAATAGGGTTTTGAGTTCAAAAACGCAGGCAAGCTTGTCGATGGAGTAAGTGGTGTTCACTTTACACTCAGGTATCTGCATATGAACTCGTTTTGCATCTAATGTGGTTTTGTGTTGTTTGCCGATTGTATTTTTCGGAGCCTTCAGATACTTTTTTATACCGCTTTCTGCTCGGGCAAAAAGCAGCAATAACCATATAAGATAAGCAACTACGATAAAGGGAATCAGCATCTTAAGTTCCCAAAGACCGAAAAAAGCAGCAATGGTATAAAAAAGACCAATGAGCAAAACAAAAAACATAATACTTAAATTTCTCTGATAACGCAGGGATAACCCGTAATATGTGGCTTTCCTAAAATCAGAGAGCGTAATTTGATAGGTTGCTTCTATAGTATTCATGATATTATTTAACCCTCGTAATGTTCAAAGTTTAGCTAAATTATATAAGGATTATTTTGAATAGTCAAGAAAACTTTAGATGGGAATCTTAGAAGGGTTTTTATGTTACTGTTGAGACTGCGTAATCTCAGGTTTTAAAAGATAGGATCCTTTGCTTTGCTCAGGATGACACCCATTGGGTCTCTCCTTTTCCGAGGGGTTTCTGAGATCTGATGTTTGTGGATATATAATACGGAGAAGTACCCAAGTGGCTGAAGGGTCTGCACTCGAAACGCAGTAGACCGGCTAAACCGGTGCGAGGGTTCAAATCCCTCCTTCTCCGCCAGAAAACCCGCGGTTTTCCTCAGTTTTTGAGGGAAGCCGCTTTTTCTTTGTTTGCAGAGGAGACTTATTTTTCTTCATTATTATGGTCATACAGAGTCACTTTTCTGCTCAATCTTCTTCGGCGTTTCAATGACAAAATTCAATCCTTCTATCATGGCTTGAGCGGATGAAAGCTTTGAGTTGTAATCCAAATGGGCATAGATATTAGCCGTTGTTGAAAAATCACTGTGGCCTAGCCATTCCTGGATCTGCTTCATAGAGACATAGTTTGCCAATAGCAAGCTGGCGCAACTATGTCTGAGATCGTGACGTCCGGCAATAAAAAAGGCCGGATGATCCTCTCAAATTGAGTAATCATCCGGCGGTGTT
>JAQVRY010000093.1 GCA_028700795.1 Tissierellia bacterium
AAAGTCTTTGCTTCATTGATAGTATTCATTATAATACATTTTAAGACATGTGTAAAATATTATTATATATTTACTGGACAAATCTTTAAATATTATTTACAATATTGTAAAAATCATAATGTTTATTATTGATTACACTTGGAGGAAGCTTCGTGATAAAAATAGGTATGCGTAATCTAAAAACATCACTTTCGATTTTTATATGCTTGTTGGTTTTTGAAGCTATTAACAGAGATAATTCCATATTCGCCTGCATAGCTGCATTAATATGTGTGCAGAATACGATTGTTGACTCAAAGGAAATAGGTATTTCAAGGATTATTGGAACAGTAATCGGAGGCTTGATGGGAGCCTTAACATTGTTTATTGTCAACACGTTTTTAAATGAAAAAGTAGTAATTTTTATTATACCTTTAGGAATTATGCTATTAATTCATATTTGCGTAACTATCAATATGAAGAAAGCAGTGGTTATTTGCTGTGTTGTGTTTTTAGCTGTAATGATTTCCATGAACCACGAAGAAGGTTATTTACTTTATACGTATAACAGAGTATTGGATACCTCAATTGGCATTATAATTGCTCTTTTAGTCAACAAATATGTAAAAATACCTGAGAAACTAAAAACTAAATTTAGAGAAGATGATGAACTGACCGAAACAGACGTACATTCTGAGCGCTAATAAGATATGCCTAATGTATATTGATGACATAAATATAAGGACAACTTCATAAAATTAAGAAACCGGGTTTTTCGGATTATTTAGTAATGGAGGTTGTATTGTGACTGGAGCAGATTTAGGTATAATATTAGCTTATACGGCAGGAATAATGCTTGTTTTCATGATATCTTGGATATTTTTTAAACCGCTTAAGTTTATAGGGAAAATAATTTTGAATTCTCTTATAGGCGCTCTAATTTTAATAATATTCAATTATTTTGGACAGTATACCGGTGTTTATATAGGAGTAAATGAATTTACCGCTCTTATTATAGGAATTTTAGGTATACCGGGGTTTTTTGCTATATTGTTGGTAAAACTGCTTATATGAGAATAATAAGTTTTGTTGGACAATAATAATGTGCTGTTATATAATATGAACAGGAGAGTGATTGTATGTGGCTTGAATATATTGTACTATTTTCAATTGCAATGATGTTTTTATCAATAACGGTGGTACTTACAGTTGAAACTGTTCATACCACCAACAGCATATCTAAAAAAAGAAATAAAAAACTATAAATTTAAAGGAGCTGAGTACTAATCCCAACAACCACATAAATAGAAGAATTTATTTATTAATTAACGGGAGATAAAAAGATGGAAAAACTTAATATTATTTCAGGCATTAAGCAGTATCGAAGTGAAGTAGATACAAATTTCCACATGCCCGGTCATAAGGGTAAAGATAATATTTTGGGAGAGATGAGTGAAAATCTTAATTTTTATGATATTACAGAAACTCTTGGAACAGATAACTTGCATTATCCTACAGGCTTTTTGAAGGATGCTATGACATATATTTCCAAGGTTTATGGAAGTAAAAAATCATATATGGTTGTTAACGGGACTTCATGTGGAATTATTTCGGCAATAATGGCATGTACAAACCCCGGAGATAAGATACTTGTACAAAGAGATTGTCATAAGTCGGTTTACAATGCTTGTATATTAGGAGATTTGAAGTTGTTCTATCTTTATCCGGAGTTTAATAAAAAATACGGATTAAATTTTAGCATAAGTTTAGATAAGTTAGATCAGATGCTTACAGATAATCAGGACATAAAAATGGTGGTGCTTACTTATCCGACATTTTACGGTATTTGCTTTGACGTAAAAAAGGCAGTAGAAATAGTTCATAAACACGGTAAAATTCTGATGATAGATGAAGCGCATGGCTCACATCTTCATTTCTGTAAGGAGCTATTACCTCCTTCTGCAGAAAGCTCTGGAGCAGACATAGTTACTCAAAGCACGCATAAAACCATGCCTTGTCTTACTCAAGGTTCAATTTTACACATTTTCTCAGACAGGGTAAATGTCAACAATATTGATACAATGCTGAGAATGCTTCAGACAACTTCTCCATCATATATTTTGATGGCATCAATTGAAAATGCAGTTCACTGGATGGATGAGCACGGAGAAGAAAGATTAAAAAGAAATATTGAAGTATTTAAAAGAAGAACATTGGAACTTAGAAATTTGGGAATCAATGTATTGGAAGATGATTTCTTAATCAGTGAAGGATTGTATGATTTTGATGCCACACGTGCCGTTATCAGCATGAGTGAGCTCGGAATAACAGGTACTGAGCTTCAGGATATATTAAGGTATAAGTATAAAATTCAGATGGAATTTGCTGACTTGCAGTATACTGTAGGTTATGTTACGGCAACAGATGAGCCTGAAGATATTGACAGACTTTTTGATGCTGTAAAGGAAATTTATATAGAGGAATCCAAAAGCAAGGAAAAAAGAGAAATTATTCAAATTGAAGCATTTCCTCAGCTACAGCATGAAAGGAAAATGAGAAAAGCTTTCTATGCGGAGAATACCTTGCTTAATATGGACGATGCCATAGGCAAGACTGCAGCAGAATTCATCATACCATATCCGCCCGGAATACCTCTTGTTTGTCCCGGGGAAATAATTGTTCAAGATACCATAGATTATGTAAAAGTTATGTTGGAAAATGGTATAAATGTAAATGGCGTTAACAAAAATAATCAAGTGAGAGTTGTTAAATGGAAGGAAGATTTATAGTATTAGAAGGTTCTGACGGTTCAGGCAAAAGTACCATGGCAGACAGAATAGGGAAATATTTCAGTGAAAAGGGTCATCATATTGAATTTACCAGAGAGCCGGGTGGAACACAAATAAGTGAAAAAATCAGGGAATTGATTTTAGACAGAGATAACACTGAAATGGATTACAGAACAGAAGCTTTGCTTTATGCTGCATCAAGAGCACAGTTAATATCTGAAAAAATAATACCTTGGCTTAAAGAAGGTAAAGTAGTAATAAGCGAAAGATATGTTTATTCAAGTTTGGTATATCAAGGTCTTGGTAGAGGTCTTGGTATCGATGAGGTAAAAAAAATTAATGATTTTGCAACAGCGGGAATTAAACCGGATTTGGTGATTTTTCTGGATGTTGATCCTGAAAAAGCTTTGAAAAGAAAGCTTTGTATTGATGGGGGAGACAGGCTGGAAAACGAGGATATTACTTTTCACAAAAGCGTATATGAAGGATATAAGGAACTTTCATCACATTTTCCTGAAATAATAACTATTGATGGTGAAAGGACAATTGATGAAATTTTTGAAGAGATAAAAGGTTTATTAACAATATAAGGAGGTACTTATGAAGCTGATAACAGCAGTTGTGCAAAATGATGATGCTAACAAGTTGATTTCCGCATTGAGAGAAAACGGGTTTTCATCCACTAAAATGTCATCAACAGGCGGCTTTTTAAGCTCCGGAAATACAACCGTTATTTCAGGGATTGAGGATGACAATGTTGATGAAGCAATTGAAATAATTAGAAGAATATGTAAGACTAAAAAGAAAGTGACTGCTGCCATCCCTCCAAGTTCATTCAGTACAGTAGGAGGATATTTACCACAAACTATTGAAGTAACAGTGGGGGGAGCTGTTGTGTTTGTAACTCCCGTAGATAGATTTGAAAAGATTTAAGGGGGCTTATATGCTTTACAGCCAAGTTGCAGGACAGGAAGAAATCAAAACATCTTTAATTAAGTCAATAAATAACAATCAAGTATCTCATTGTTATTTATTTGAAGGACCTGAAGGGGTGGGTAAATTTGAATTGGCATTAATATTTGCACAGTCATTGCTTTGCTTGAATTTTAATAAGGAGCCATGCAATGAATGCAAAAGCTGTATAAAAATAAATTCTTACAACCATCCCGATTTGCACATTATAAATGAAAATGGGAACAGTATTAAAAGGGAAGACATTGATGTGCTGATTAATTCAATATATAATAAGCCATATGAAGCTAAAAGGAAGGTCTATATATTAAAAGATGCACATTTAATGACTCCACGGGCAGCCAATGGGTTCTTAAAAACTTTAGAGGAGCCTCCAGGTGATTCAGTTATGATACTTTTGACCATAAATTCAAATTTGCTTCTCCCCACAATTGTTTCAAGATGTCAAGAGGTCAAATTTAGAAATGTAAGCAAAGAAACAATCAAGCTATATTTAAAAGACAATGATTCTGATTGTGTTGAATTAGCAGTAAATTATTCAAAAGGGATACTTAATAAAGCAATAAATATGATTAACGGTAATGATGACACTCTCAAGAAACGTGAAGAAGTCATTAAAATTTTTGATAGAATTGTAAATTCAGATTCTGAAACAATTTATGAATTAGAAAATTACTTTGAAGATAAAAAAGATAATATAGATTTAATAATAGAAATTATGATAATGTGGATAAGAGATATAATGTTTGTGAATAACAACATGGAAAACCTTACAATAAATAAAGATTGTATCGAACTCTTAAAAACTCATGGTAAGAAAATGAAGACGGATTCAGATATAATCGAGTTCATGCAAAATATCAGTGACAATATTAAGAATAATGTTAACTATAAATTGGCAATAGATAATATGCTTTTAAAGATTCAGGAGGACTTTAAATGATAAAAGTAGTTGGCGTAAGATTCAAAAAAGCCGGCAAAATATACTATTTTGATCCTGAAAAAAAGTGGATCAACAATGGAGATTTTGTAATAGTAGAAACTATAAGAGGAATTGAGTACGGACAGGTTGTTGTAGGCCCAAAAATGGTTAAGGAAGAAAATATAGTGCAACCATTAAAAAAAGTATTAAGGCTTGCAACAGAAGAAGATATTAAAACAAATCAAGAAAATTCAGAAAAAGAAAAAGAAGCTTTCGATATATGTTTTAAGAAAATAGAAGAACACGAGCTGGAAATGAAGCTTATTGATATAGAATACACCTTTGATAATAACAAAGTAATTTTCTATTTCACGGCAGACGGCAGAATAGATTTTAGAGAATTGGTAAAAGACTTGGCTGCAATATTCAGAACAAGAATAGAATTAAGACAAATAGGTGTAAGAGATGAAGCAAAAATGATAGGCGGTATTGGTCCTTGCGGAAGGCATATGTGTTGCTCATCATTTTTAGGTGAATTTTATCCCGTATCCATAAAAATGGCCAAAGAGCAAAAATTGTCTTTGAATCCCGCTAAAATATCGGGAATATGCTCACGCCTTATGTGCTGTTTAAATTATGAGCATCAGGTATATGAAGAAAATATTAAAAAGCTTCCGGACTTGGGAGATAAAGTAGAGGTTCTGGGAACAAACAAAACGGGAATAGTTTTAGATATCAATCCATTATTTGTAACTGCAAGAGTAAATATTTTAAAAAGTGACGGGACTATAGAAGTAGAAGAAATAAAAGGCGAAGACTTGAAAGTTGTGGAAGAGGGTGTCTTGAAACATAATAACCCTGAAGATATAGATATGGATGAATTAAAGGAATTGGAGGATTAACAATTATTTCACATTTTATAAAAAAACACTTTAAAATAATTTTAAATAGTGTTACAATAAATAGCGATGACCATATTGGGGGAGGTGAATTTAAATGGCTTACAAAATAACTGATGCATGTATAAGCTGTGGAGCATGCGAACCAGAATGCCCTGTAGGTGCAATTTCAGCCGGTGA
>JAQVRY010000017.1:0-3121 GCA_028700795.1 Tissierellia bacterium
TGCAGCAATGCTCCTGTAGAAACACCGACACCAGATGAGCCTGTCCAAGAAACACCAACGCCTGAACAACCGGCGGCTGTTGAACCTGTAAATGTTACAATTGCAGGACTTAAAGGTCCTACATCCATAGGTATGATTAAAATGATTGATGAAAAGGCACTGCAAAGTGATGAATACAATGTAGAATATATTCAAGAAGCAGCACCTGATTCATTAACGGGAAAAATTATAAACGGCGATATACAGATATCATCTGTTCCTATTAATTTAGCCTCGGTTTTATATAATAAAACTCAGGGTAAGGTTAATTTGTTAGCTGTAAACACAATCGGCAACTTATATATAGCAGGCACCGAGGATATAAGCTCTATCTCACAATTGGAAGGTAAAATGCTTGGAATGAGCGCAAAGGGTTCAACTCCTGATTTTGCCATGAATTATATCTTAAAACAATCCGGTCTTGAAGGTAAAACAGAACTTAATTACTCTCTTGACCATGCCACTCTTGCCCAATCTGTAATTGCAGAAGATACGACGGTTGCACTTTTGCCTCAGCCTTTTGTAACTCAAACCATGATAAAAAATCCAAATGTTAAAATGCTTGTAGATTTAAATGAAGCGTGGAATGATGCAACGGGAGGTAAAAGCGAATTATATACTGGCTGTATTGTAATAAACAAAGAGTTTGCAGAAAATAACCGAGAATTTGTAAATGAATTTTTAGAGCAATATGAAAGCTCAGTTAACTGGGTATTGGAAAATCAAAAGGAAGCATCTGTATTAGTGGCAAAACATGAAATTATGCCTGATGCTGCCTTAGTTGAAAAAGCCCTGCCTTACTGCGGCATTACCTTTAGAAAAGCAGCGGAAGCAAAGGACGGCTTAAATGATTTTTATAAAATATTATTTGATTCAAACCCTGCTTCAGTAGGAGGAAGCATGCCGGATGATGAATTCTATTTTACGGAATAAAAGCAAATTATTGATTATACTTTTCTGGATTCTAATTTGGGAGATACTGTCACTGATAATAGCTCAGGAGATATATCTCCCTTCTCCTCATGCTGCGTTTTCTGCTCTTATGAATCTGTTGATTTCAAAGGATACGTATATAACTATTTATTACAGCACTTACAGAACATTGGCCGGATTTTTTTTATCTTGTGTCACAGGTATATTTTTAGGGATTATGAGCGGAATACATAAGCCTATGTACAATTTGCTTAACCCCTTGATAATTATTATAAGAACTATTCCCGTAATGAGTATAATCATTATTGCAATAATGTGGTTCAGGGATACCAATGTTCCCATTTTTGTTGCATTTTTAATGTGTTTCCCTATAATTTGGACTAATACTGTTTCAGGAATCCGTTCAACTGATATTAAGCTTCTTCAAATGTGTGAAGTTTATAAAATAAAAAAGTCGAGGGTAATAAGTTCAGTATATTTATATTCTTCTCTTCCATACATTAAGGCGGGCATGATTTCTGCTTTGGGAATAGGCTGGAAAGTTACTTCCGCAGCAGAAGTTCTAAGTCTTCCCAAATATTCCATAGGAAGGTTTTTGTACGATTCAAAGGTATATCTTGAAATTCCCGACTTGTTTGCGTGGACAATTATTATTGTTTCACTAAGTTTTCTGTTTGAAACACTGCTTAAAACCATTTTCAAATACGGAGATAAATATGATTAAATTAATTGATATTTCGAAAAAGTATGATGACCTTATATTATTAAAAGATTTTAACATTGATTTTGAGAAAAATAAAATAACATGTTTGTTTGGTCCTTCAGGTGTGGGAAAAACAACAATTGCAAATATTGTGGCAGGGATTGTACCTATTGATAAGGGTTGTGTCGGTGGTATTGACAATTCATTGTTTTCTTATGTTTTTCAGGAACCGCGTCTTCTTAAATGGTACAATGTATATGAAAATATTGATTTTGTATTAAAGGATGTTTATAAACCTGACGAAAGGGTAGAAATTATAAACAGTTATTTGAATATGGTTGAATTAAGCGAATATAAGAATTATAAAGTAGATGCATTAAGCGGGGGCATGGCGCAAAGGGTATCTTTGGCAAGAGCTTTTGCCTATCCTTCTCACATACTTATAATGGATGAACCGTTTAAAGGTTTGGATAATAAATTGAAAAACGAAATGAGCTCTTTATTTTTGAAAATGTGGAATTCAAGCAAAAGAACGGTAATCTTTATAACCCACGATGTCGAAGAAGCCATTGATTTATCTCATATTATTTTTACTTTAAAAAACAGACCTGTTAATATTATTAATAGAATAACTGTAAGTAACATTGTAAATGATAAAGAAGAAATAAAAAACTTGCTTCTAAGTCATTGAGGTATGTGATTAAATAAAGAATATAGAAGTTGATCTCCGGTGGGATTAGCAGTATAAAAGTAAACCTGCCTGAATTATCAGGCAGGTTTACTTTTATACCCTATTATGACATAACTGATTAGTCACATTTACAGGATAATGCAACCAATAAAAGGAAGAACCACAACAAAGTATCTAGCTCAATATCACAGTCGCTTTGACTAACTATAACAATTAATATCAAAAAGAAAAACAACAATGAAGAATCAATTCCGCCTGTGCCTAAAACACAATCTCGGTCTCTTCTTATACAGTCTCGGTCTCTCCTTCCTCTATCACCGCGTACGCAGTCGCTTTGAGTGTTTACATCAGCTTTTACTTCTACAATATCTTCAGGTTTATTACACTCCATATTTACCTCCTAATTACAAATATAACGATTTTATTTATTATATTCATTTGAAATATTTATGTTAATGATTATTGCCCTAATGGATTTTTTGAAATTATGTATAATATAGAAAAAATTTGAAATAATAGTACTATATTTTATTCATAATATGAGGAGGATAATGATCATTGGATAAATTTGCATTGTTATTAGTAATTATCGGAGCCATAAATTGGGGGCTGATTGCATTATTCCAGTTTGACCTTGTAGCTGCTATTTTTGGCGGTCAAACAGCTCTATTCAGCCGATTGGTATATGGGCTGGTAGGGTTGGCAGGTTTGTATTGTATTACATTATTATTTAATGAACGTGAAAGAGTTGATTA
>JAQVRY010000017.1:3221-6052 GCA_028700795.1 Tissierellia bacterium
TTATTCCCCTGCAATTGAAAGCTTATTGATTTTTAACGAAGGTGAACCTATATAAGCCCCGCCCGGCAGGCCGAATTTTAAATCTGAACCGGTCTCTTCGATGTTCTTAAGCATTTCAAAGTAATTACCTGAAACTGTTATCTGCTCCAAAGGTCTTGAAATCTTTCCGCTTTCTATCAAATAACCCAAAGCTGCCAAAGAAAAATCTCCCGATATAGAATTCAAACCTGAATGTAGTCCTTGAAGCTCAGTTATGAGTATACCTTTATCTAAGTCTGCAACCATTTCATTCAATTCCCTTTCACCCTTTTCTACATAGAAGTTTGAAGGAGATATGCCTATGGATGATTTATAGGAGCCCTTGCTGGCATTTCCTGTTGTTTCAACACCATCTTTTTTGGCAGTTTTCAAATTATGAAAATAAGTTTTTAAAACTCCTTTGTCAATAACTCTTTTATATTTGCATGCAACTCCCTCTCCGTCAAAGGATTTGGATGCAAGACCATCTTCCATATAAGGGTCGTCAATTAAGGTGAATTTATCACTTGCAATTTTTTCATTTAATTTCCCTTTTAATAAAGAAAGATTCTTTTGCACCGCTTCAGCTGAGAATATTCCCGTAAATGCTTCCAATAATTCCGCTGCAGCGGAATTTCTGATAATTACATTGTAATCCCCTGATTTTACGGAGCTTGCTCCAAGAAGAGCTATTGCTTCATCTACGGCTTCCTTAGCAATAACTTGTGCATTAAATTTATTAAAATCATTTCCTGTACGGTATGCCATACCCGTCTTTATGTCTTCACCTTCTTTTGCAACAACAACTATGTAGGTATATGCAATGTTGCTTTTTTCCTGAAGTGTAAGACCCTTGGTATTGAACATTATTGTCTCTCCGTAACCGTCGCCGTAAACGCATACCTCAACAGATGCGATTCTTTTATCTAATTTAAATGCTTCTTCTTCAAGGCTTTTAACAAATTCAATTTTCTTTTCTTCACTTACATTTGACAAGGTTGGATTGAAGGAATCAACTTTTTTATACTCCTTCGAGCCTTCAAATATAAATTCTTCATCTTCTGAATCTATTATAATGGCATTCTCCAAAACATCTCTAACCAACTGGTCTATTGATGTTTCATCTACCTTTTCAGTATATGAATACCCCATCTTTCCGTTGTAAACCCCTCTTAATGAAAGTCCTTCGCTTTCCGACAAGTTATACGTGTCAAGCTCTTTCTGAAAAACCTTCAGTGAAAGGCTGTTGCCTGCAGAATAGTAAACTTCCATATCATTCAGTCCTTTTTCTCTGCCTTTTTGAACTATTTTATCAATCAATGATTTCATTTCCACTATTGTTCACCTTCCCTTCCGCCTACTGTTAATTCCGAAACTCTAATCATAGGCTGACCCACATTTGCCGGTATGCTTCCGCTAATAGAGCCGCACATACCCTGGCTTTGAAGCAGGTTGTTTCCAACCATATCAATTTTATTTAATACTTCTGAACCCTTTCCTATCAATGTAGCTCCCCTCACAGGCTCTTTAATTTTGCCATTTTCAACTATATATCCTTCCATAATTGCAAAGTTAAATTCTCCAGTAGCCGGGTTAACAGAACCTCCGCCCATATGTTTTGCATAAAGTCCCTTTTCTGTATTAGCAATTATTTCTTCCGGTGTTGAGCTGCCATTATCTATAAAGGTATTTGACATACGTGATGTTGGTGAGAATCTGTAAGATTGTCTTCTTGAAGAGCCTGTAATATCCATGTTCATTCTTCTTGCATTTAATTTATCAATCATGTAACCCTTTAGTATTCCATTTTCTATAAGTACATTTCGCTGTGATTGAGTTCCTTCATCATCTATGCTGTAAGAACCCCACTCATTGGGAATTGAGCCGTCATCTATGGCTGTAACTATGGGTGACGCAATTTGCTGTCCAACTTTTCCGGCAAATACTGAAAGACCTTTTGCAACTGCTGTTGCTTCTAACCCATGACCGCATGCTTCGTGGAAAATAACTCCTCCAAATCCATTATCAATAATAACAGGCATCCTGCCGCTGGGGCTGTACCTGGCCTTAACCATTGTTACTGCTATTCTTGATGCTTCCTTTGCATAATAATCTATATTGAGATTTTCAAAAAATTCGTAGCCCTTGCTTGCTCCCGGTGCGTAAAATCCTGACTGCATTTCTCCGTTTTTGCTTGCTACAGAAGAAATTCCAAGTCTTGAGCGAACCCTCGTATCTTCCTTCCACAATCCCTCAGAATTAGCCACCATTATGTTCTGTATGTAATCCGTGTAATTCACAGAAACCTGTGTAATCAGGTCATCATAATTAAACGCTGTATCATATGCCTTGCGCATTACTTGAACCTTATTAGTTTTTTCAACCGTTGTTGGATCTATTTGTATGATGTTTATGTTTTTAACATTTGTCTTTGTCAAATTTATTGTTAGATCAATGATATCTCCTTCCACGGCTTGAGCAGCTTTTTTTGCTGTTTCTATTAAAGTGTCCGGGTCGGATTTGTTCGTATATGCATAAACACTGTTAAATCCTTTGAATATTCGGATACCTATGCCATAATCTCTTCCTGACATTGTGCTTTCAACCTTGCCGCCTATCATAACAATTCCGTTGTTAGTTCGGTCTTCCACAAAAATTTCGGCAAAATCGCCGCCGGTGGATAAAGCAACTGTAAGGGTATCTTCAATCAACTTTCTATTTAACACATAATCACTCCTTTTTTTGTTATATAGAAGTATTTTACCATATTTTCCTTAAACTATTAATAATTATTTTTGAAAGAATAAAAGTAA
>JAQVRY010000017.1:6152-22282 GCA_028700795.1 Tissierellia bacterium
CAACTGTAAGGGTATCTTCAATCAACTTTCTATTTAACACATAATCACTCCTTTTTTTGTTATATAGAAGTATTTTACCATATTTTCCTTAAACTATTAATAATTATTTTTGAAAGAATAAAAGTAAGGCGAGGTTGCGTAAAAGCACCGAAAAATAATAGCCCTTCGCTCATTAAGTCGTGCAATTGGATACTTAGGCTTTGAAATGTTCAAAATCTCAAGTATTGTGTGAACATATATTAGGGAAAAGGTGATTTTCAAGAGTTAAATAAGCTAAAATTTCAAGTTTTGTGCGAATAACCGAAATAAATACAGCAAAAAACACACAATACTTGAAATTTTGAGCATTCATTATAGAAAATGCATTTATACCCCTTGACTATATCAATTTAATTCTGTGGTATGTTTTCTTGCCTTTTTTAATCATCAGCTTTCCGTCTTCAAAGTCTGCTACTGTAATTGCTGCACCTATATCATCTAATATTACATCATTTACGGCAACTCCAGCTTGATCAATAAGCCTTCTTCCTTCGCTTTTTGATTTTATTAATCCTGCCTTAAGCATTATGTCAATAACAGATATTCTTTCACCTAGTTCAGCTTTTGTTAATTCTGTAGTCGGAATATTTTCTGAATCAGCTCCGCCGCCAAATAAAGCTCTTGCCGCTTCTTGTGCATTCACCGCATCTTCTTCCGTATGAATCAACTTAGTTACTTCAAATGCAAGAATCTCTTTAGCTTTATTTATTTCAGAACCTTCAAGAGCTCCCAATCTTCTAACTTCATCCATAGGTAAGAATGTCAATAAAGCCAAGCATTTCTCCACATCGGCATCATCAATGTTTCTCCAGTATTGATAAAATTCATAAGGAGTGGTTTTGTTTCTGTCAAGCCACAATGCTCCTTTTTCGGTTTTCCCCATTTTCTTGCCTTCGCTGTTTGTCAATAGGGAAAATGTCATGCCATAAACCTGTTTACCTGCTTTTTTCCTTGTCAATTCAACACCGGCTATTATATTTGACCACTGGTCATTGCCTCCTAATTGCATCTTGCAGTCAAATTTTTGGTTTAACATATAGAAGTCATACGCCTGCATAAGCATATAACCGAATTCAAAGAATGTAAGACCCTGCTCCATTCTATTTTTATAACAATCTGCGGCAATCATTTTATTAACAGAAAAATGTACTCCTACTTCCCTCATGAATTCAAGATAATTCAAAGGCAAAAGCCATTCTGAATTTCTTGGCATCAGAGCTTTTCCATCTGTAAAATCAAGAAATTTCTCAAATACCTTTTTGAAGTTTTCAGCATTTTGAGTTATGGTTTCAAATGTCATAACAGAACGCATTCCGGTTCTGTCACTGGGGTCACCTATCATGGTGGTTCCGTCGCCCAGCAATGCTATAGGTCTATGCCCATGTTTTTGCATTATTGACATTACCATTATCTGTATGAAATGACCTATGTGAAGGCTGTCTGCGGTCGGATCAAATCCTATATAGAATGTTACAGATTCCTTTCCCAATAATTCTCTTATTTCTTCTTCATGAGTGCATTGCTCTAAATACCCTCTTTCTACTAATTCATCAAAAACATTTCCCTTTTCCATCTAAATACCTCCTAAATAAATAAGGATTACCTCATCCGAAAGGACGAGATAACCCGTGGTACCACCTTAATTTACTACTGCCTCTTGCTGATTTAACGGTCAGATAACCCGCTGTGCTTTCACACAGAACTCAGAAGTCGTATTTCACGCTTTGTGCTGTGAACCTTTCACCACCCGATTCACTCTCTAAATTGTAACCAAAGTGTTACTTAAGCTCCTTCATAGTAGTAATAATGTATTTATTGGAATGATAATATATATTTTAAATGTTGTCAAGAAGTAAATTCGTTAATAAAATACAAACCTTACACATAATTCCTTAATAATTAACCTTTTATTAAGTATTTTTGAATAAACTTTATATATCTGTCATAAATTTGTATTTATTTCTTTTGTTTGAAAAATAATGTAATTTTATTGACACAAATGGAAATTTAAGAAGTTATTGTGTGTTTTTTTAACTGATTTACAGTGCTATAATTCAAAGCATGACGAAGCTCATTAACAAGTTCTAACGTTTCAAAGGAGACAGGCCTTCTGCTTCCAAAAAATCTAAGACTATATAGGAGTATCTTATGAAAAGAAGAATTTTAGCTTTAACATTAGCTGCAGTAATAGCGTTTTCATCAACATCAGCATTTGCTGCAACAACAAATTGTACAACAGTAAATTATAAGTATAATCTCAATAATTTGTACAAAAATAGTACAAGCAACTATGCTAACAAGAACGCACAGTACAAAGTTATTGTAAACGGAAAAGTAGTAGACTTAAAATCAATTGACTGGAAAACGGTATTAAAACAATATGCACCGGCGGAAAAGCCAGCAGCTCCAGTTGAGAAACCAGCTCCGGCACCAGCTCCAGCAGCACCAGCTCCAGCTCCAGCTCCGGCTCCAGCACCAGCACCAGCTCCAGCACCGGCTCCAGCACCTGTTGAAAATAATACAGAAGTTTCTTCGTCAAATCTAACTTACGAACAAAAAGTAGTAGAACTTGTAAATGTTGAGAGACAAAAAGCAGGCTTGCCGGCATTAAAAATGGATTCAGCAATTTCAAACGTTGCAAGAGCTAAATCCAAAGATATGGCAGTAAATAATTACTTTGCCCATCAATCACCTACTTATGGCAGTGCAGGAGATATGTTAAAACAGTTTGGAATCAGTTGGTATGCATGGGGTGAAAACATTGCAGCAGGACAGAGAACACCTGAAATAGTGGTAGACGCATGGATGAATTCATCAGGACACAGAGCTAACATCTTATCATCTAATTTCTCAAAAATTGGTGTAGGATATGTAACAAACTCAAGCGGCAGACCATATTGGACACAAATATTCACTAATTAAGCGACTGCGAAGGATCTCATCAGTATCAATACAATAATTGAAAAACGAATATGCTCTGTGATTGTCATCCTGAGCGTAAGCGAAGGATCTCAGGTTCTAAAAGATGAGATTCTTCGAGCTAAAGCTCTCAGATGACACGTAGCTTATTCATAGCAATGGCAGATGCCCTAAAAAATGTGCAAAACCTAAGTTTTGCACATTTTTATTAGTTATCTTTCGCTATTGATTATAAAATAATTTTGTCTCTTGTTATGTCCCTTAAATCTTTGCAGCCGGTCATAATCATTGTTTCTCTCAATTCAGCACCGATTTTTTCGGTATACATTTTTACACCTTCCATACCGCCTCCAAAAGCAGCAATGGCATATGGTCTACCTATTAATACGGCATCTGCACCCAATGCTATTGCTTTAAATACATCAGCTCCGGAACGAATACCTCCGTCAACGAAAATCTTAAGCTTATCTCCCACTGCTTCTCGAATTTCAGGGAGCATTGCGCATGTAGCAGGTGCATCAGCTAAAACTCTTCCTCCGTGAGATGATACTACAATTCCATAGGCACCTGCCTGATAAGCCTTTTCCGCACCTTTTGCAGTCATAACTCCTTTTACGATAAAAGGAAGATTTGTTGCATCTGTTAATTCTTTAAGCTCTTCAACGCTCTTTGCAGAAACAGGCTTGCCTGCCAATGCTAAATTTATAAGTCCTGCTGAATCGATGTCCATCGCAAATGCCATGGCATTTACTTCTTCAATCATTTTAATTTTTTCTAAAGCCTTCTCATTTTTCCAAGGTTTAAGAGTAGGTACTGCAATCCCATCCGCTTTCTTTATAATAGGCAGGCTGTCTAAGAATAAATTATCCGCAGGACCGTCTCCTGTAAATGCGGCACCTCCTGCCTTTAACGTGCCACCGACTATTGCTTCAGCATATTCCGCTTCCGTTATGGAACCGTTGTAATTTAAACTCATTCCTCCGATGGGAGCTGCAAAGAAAGGATACTGAAAATTCTTTCCAAATAACGAAATAGACGTATCCTGTCCTTTGTTTTCGTAAATTGTGTCCATATTAATTTTAACTGAAGCTAAAAAATCAACACATATCTTAAATGCATTACCGTTACCTTTACCGCCGGTTCCGGGAACTTCTCCTTTGCATACTACTCCGTTACATTCCTTACAAACTCTGCAATTTGGTGCCATTTTTTCTCTTGCTTTGTCTAATAATTCATAATAATTCATATTCATCTTCTCCTTTTTTAGTTACAATTGCGATATCTAAGAAAAATAATAAAAATATATAGCGAACATTTGCAGGACACGATTATAATTCTTAGCGAATGCAGGCTTAAAAATCCTTTAAGCAGCTTGCATTGTTTGAGCAAGGCGAGTTTGCAAGCTGTAGGATTTTTAGCCGAAATAAGCTCTTAGAATTATTCGTGTCCGAAACCGTGAGCGATTATTTTTATTATTTCTGCATTTGCTCTAATCTTTCAATTACCTTTTCCATCATCAGTTGATATTTTTGAAGTTTTTCTTTTTCTTCATTAACAACATTTTCCGGCGCTTTACTCATAAACCTTTCATTGCTTAATTTACCGTTAACTCTTTTAAGTTCACCTTCAAGCCTTGCTTTTTCTTTTTCAAGTCTTTCAATTTCTTTTTCATAATCTATTAAATCAGCTAAGGGCAGGTAAATTTCTGTTCCGTCAATAACTGAAGAAGCTGTATCTTCACCTATTTCGTTCTTATTATTTACAATTTTTACTTCAGAAATATTAGCTAATGTTGAAAAATATTTCGCCCCTGACTCGATAAATGTTCTTGCTTCTGTATCTGAAGGGATAAATATTGCCCTTGCTTTTCTTGAAGGTAAAACATTCATTTCTGCTCTTATATTTCGAATGCTTCGCACTGCTTCCATTATAAACTCAATGTTTTCTTCTGCCTCTTCAAAGATTTCTTCTTCCATATATTTAGGCCAATTTGCTCTTATCAATCTTGAAATAGTATCCGGCAGGTACGACCATATTTCTTCTGTAATGAATGGCATGAACGGGTG
Source organism: Tissierellia bacterium (assembly GCA_028700795.1). Taxonomy (GTDB): domain Bacteria; phylum Bacillota; class Clostridia; order Tissierellales; family Sedimentibacteraceae; genus Sedimentibacter. Next base: position 11,177 of record JAQVRY010000017.1, read on the forward strand.
CAAAAGCTTTAGCATATCCTTTAAAATCTTAATCAATACAAACTTAGCTGTATCCTTGTCATCACCATCTGCGCCATAAAGTCTCGGTTTAACAATTTCAATATACCAGTCGCAGTATTCATTCCATATAAAATCATAAACCCTCTGTGCAGCCATTCCCAGTTCAAACTTTTCAAGATATTCGGTAGCTTCCTTAGCTGCCTTGTTAGCCCTGCTAATTATCCATTTGTCTTCTGCTTTATAGTTTTTCTTTGCAGTTTCTTTATCTGTCAGCTCACCGTCTAAATTCATCAATACAAATCTTGAAGCATTCCACAGTTTATTTGCAAAATTTCGGCTTGCTTCCAATCTGTCATAATTAAACCGAGTATCGTTTCCGGGAGATATTCCTGTCATAAGCATGAAACGCAGAGCATCTGCACCGTAGTTATCGATAACATCTAAAGGGTCTATACCGTTTCCTAATGATTTACTCATTTTTCTGCCTTCTGCATCTCTCACCAAGCCATGAATAAATGTATACTTAAAGGGTGATTCTCCGGTAATTTCCAAAGCTGAAAATACCATCCTTATTACCCAGAAGAATATAATATCGTATCCTGTAACTAACACATCAGTAGGATAGAAATATTTTAAGTCTTCGGTTTCATGTGGCCAGCCTAATGTAGAAAATGGCCAAAGCCCTGATGAAAACCATGTATCAAGAACATCTTCATCCTGTATTATATTGGTACTTCCGCATTTATTGCATTTTGGGGGATCATCTTTTTGAACCATCATTTCATTGCAGTCCTGGCAGTAATATGCAGGAATTCTGTGTCCCCACCACAATTGTCTTGAAATACACCAATCTCTTATATTTTCAAGCCAGTGATTGTAGATTTTCGTAAAACGGTCCGGAACCAGCTGCATTTCCTTGTCGGCAACTACCTTTAATGCAGGACCTGCCAATGGTTTCATGTTTACAAACCACTGGTCGGAAATTCTCGGCTCAATAATATTGTGGCATCTGTAACACGTTCCTACATTGTGGTCAGTATTCTCTGTCTTAATCATATATCCATTGTCTTCAAGGTCCTTTACAAATGCTTCTCTGCATTCAAAACGATTCATACCTTCGAATTTGCCTGCAACTTCATTCATGGTTCCGTCTTCGTTCATACAGCTTATTTGTTCAAGGTTGTGACGAAGGCCTATTTCAAAGTCATTAGGATCATGAGCCGGAGTTATTTTCAAAGCCCCTGTACCCTTTTCCATATCCGGATATTCATCAGCAATAATCGGGATTTCTCTTCCAACTAATGGAACAATTACTTTCCTCCCGATTAAGTGTTTATATCTTTCATCATCAGGGTGTGCAGCAATGGCAACATCTCCAAAAATTGTTTCCGGTCTGGTGGTTGCAATAATGAAATATTCATCTTTATTATCAGCAAATGGATATTTCACATAATAATATTTACCGGCAGTGTCCTCATGTTCAACTTCTATATCAGAAAGTGTTGTATGGCAGTCGGGACACCAGTTTATTATTCTTTTTCCTTTATAAATAAGTCCTTTTTCATACAGCCTTATAAAAAACTCAGTAACAGCTTCATTGCAGCCCTCATCCATGGTAAATCTTTCTCTTGACCAATCGCAGGAATTTCCTAATTTTTTAACCTGCTCAACTATTCTGCCGCCAAATTCTTCTTTCCATTTCCAGGCTCTATTAAGGAATTCTTCCCTGCCTATATCTTCCTTTGATTTTCCTTCTTCCTTTTTAAGTCTTTCAACTACCTTTACTTCAGTTGCAATGCTTGCATGGTCTGAACCCGGCAGCCATAAAGCTTCGTAACCCATCATTCTTTTCCATCTGATGAGAACATCCTGCAATGTTTGGTCTAATGCATGCCCCATATGAAGCTGCCCTGTAATATTTGGTGGCGGCATCACAATTGTAAATGGTTTCTTATCTTTGTTAATCTCTGCTCTGAAGCAGTTTTCATCCAACCAGATTTTATAAATTTTATCTTCAAATTCCTTCGGATTGTACCTACTTGGTATGTTCGTTGACATAATATCATTCCTTTCTTTTAATCGCAGGCTTCAGCACCAATTTGTTTGCTCCTTTCGTCGCACAAATTGGGATTGCGCTGCATCTGACCTACCAGCCATTTCTTTCTCCTTTCAGTCGAAGAAATGGGGTTAGCTATATCGCAGTCTCCGAACACAAATTTATTTACTCCCTTTGGTCGTATAAATTTGGTTCTCGTTGCGTTTGACCTACCAGCCATTTCTTTCTCCCTTCGGTCGAAGAAATGGGGTTAGGTCATAAAAAAATTCGCGAGCTTTCTCCCTATAAAAGGACGAGAAAACCCGCGGTACCACCTAATTTCCATTACGGCTCTTAAACTATATAACGGTAATCCGTTTAATCTTACTGTTATTTCAGATTAAATGCTCAAAAGCTACCTTCAGCACACATTGACCTATGAAACCTTTCATCCGGTGGATTTCACTCTCTGGCAAGTTTATGCACTTACTCCTCTTTTTCATCGCAATTATTTAATTACATATCATATTATTAAAAATAAGTGCCCTTGTCAACAACTTTTTATTTTTTTATGGAATTATTAAGCTTGTTCGATTATAATAATAGCAGTGACTTATGACGGAGGAAGATATGAGTACCATTAAACTGTTTTCAGATAGTACCTGTGATTTGCCCAAAGAAGAAATAGAGCGTATGAATGTCGGTATAATACCGCTTGTTGTTACCTTTGAAGAAGATGCTTATAATGACGGTGTCAACATCACACCACCAGACCTATTCAATATTGTAGATGAAAGAAATATGCTGCCAAAAACATCTGCGCCTTCGCCTATTGATTTTTATAATGCCTTTAAGCCATTTGTAGACCAAGGCAGCTCTATTATATACATCGGTCTTTCGTCAAAAATTTCAACAACAATACAAAATGCACAGCTTGCCGCAAACAAGCTTGGCAGTAACAAAGTTCATATAGTAGACTCACTGAACCTTTGCGGAGCTATCGGAGGCTTGGTTAGAACTGCATATAATTACATAAATGAGGGTTCTTCAGCAGAAGAAACAGTAAGGAGAATTGAAAAAATTATTCCTAATTATAAGTTGTTTTTTACCGTTGACAACTTGGATTATCTTTACATGGGTGGTCGTTGCAGCAGTGTTGAATCAATATTCGGTTCTATTTTAGATATAAAGCCGATAATAAGCATGTCTCCTGCCGGATTAAAATTATGGAAAAAAACAAGAGGTAAGTGGAAAGCAATAAGGATGATGATAAAAGAAGCAGCAGAAGATAAAAACAAGATCCTCTTTAATGAAATACACCTTGCCCATTCTATAGGAAGCGAAGAGGAAGCACAAAGAATTAAAGAAATGTTGATTAAAGAAACCGGTATTACCAATTACCACGAATATACAATAGGCTGTGTCATATCAAGCCATTGCGGACCGGGTACTCTTGGTTTTGGATATTTTCTTGATTGACAATACCAATTTAATGTAATATACTTGATTTAATTAAACATCTTTCGATATTGGTGCGCTTAAATGCGATAATAGGGAATTAGGTTAAAATCCTAAACAGTCCTGCTGCCGTAATGAGAGAGCGGTTTTTATGCTTATGCAACCACTGGATAACTCCGGGAAGGTAAAAACTTGCGATGACCTCTGAGTCGGAAAACCTGCCAATGTTATTTGCGTAGATGCCGCAAATGCTATGCTTTACAGAGAATAGAAGCGATAGCACATATAAAATTGGTTAAACCAAAAAATTTGTGGAATTTACGTTTCGGGAACGAGACGTTTTTTTAATGACCTAACCCAATTTCTTCGACTGGAAGGAGAAAGAAATGGCTGGTAGGTCAGATGCAGCACAATCCCAATTTGTGCGACGAAAGGAGCAAACAAATTGGTGATGGAGCCTGCTATGTCCTAAGCGATAAATCATTAAACCGTCCCTCAGATGTTTATAATACATAGTGGAGGAAGAGAATGAAGAAAAAAAGTATTTTAACTTTAACATTTATTTGTATTATGGTCTTGCTTGCTGCTTGCACTGATAATGGTGAGGCCAAACCTCCTCAATCAGAGGAGAAAAACACTACATTGCCCACAAGGGACAGAGCAGGAAATAAAATATCTATACCAAATGAAATTAATAAAATAATTTCAATATCACCTGCTAATACAGAAATATTAATTGAATTAGGTTTTGGCGATAAGATAATTGCAACAGATGAGTATTCAAAAGATATCGAAGGGCTACCTCAAGATATACCATTATTTGATATGATGGCACCTGATGCTGAGCAAATGGTTGCTTTAGAGCCTGATATAATTTATACGACCGGAATGGTGATGGCAGAAGGAAATGATCCATATAAGCCGATTAAAGATATTGGGATTTGCGTAGTTTTTATACCTGCCAGCGAAAGTATTGAAGGAATTTATGAAGATATAATATTTTTCGCAAAATCTTTAAATGTTGAAAAAAAAGGTGTAGATATTGTAAATAACATGATTACTAAAATTGAAGAAATTAAAGAAATTGGTTCTTCAATTGTAAATAAGAAAACTGTATATTTTGAAATTGCTGCAGCACCTTCACTTTATAGTTTTGGTACTGGAGTATTCTTAAATGAAATTATTGAAATAATAGGTGCAGAAAATGTTTTAGCTGAGCACGACTGGTGGATTTCAGTTTCAGAAGAAGTTGTCATCGCATCAGACCCGGATGTGATAATCACAAATGTAGATTATATTGAAAATCCTGTTGAAGAAATTAAGTCCCGCTCCGGATGGGAAAATATGACTGCAGTAAAAAACAATGATGTTTACTATGTTGATAATTATGCAACTTCCCATTCCAACCATTATATTATTATTGGCTTAGAACAAATGGCAAAGGCCGTATATCCGGAAATTTATTAAAATGAAAACAAAGTTTAAAATAATATTATCTATAATATTAAGTATTATAGTAATAATGATGGGAGTAGGCTTAGGAAGCGTCACTGTACCACCTTCCCATATAATAAGTGTAATATCAAACAAAATATTTTCTACTCCCCTTCTACCTGACATGCAAAGTGTTTCTATATCAATAATATGGAAGTTAAGATTGCCAAGAACACTTTTAGCTTTTTTAGTAGGTGGAGCTGTAGCTGTAAGCGGTACTGTTATGCAATCAGTATTGAAAAATCCTTTAGCCTCTTCTTATACATTAGGTGTGTCTTCGGGTGCATCATTGGGAGCAGCAATAATCATTGTAACAGGTTTTAGCATACCCTTTTTAGGATTGTTTACTTTACCTGTTGTGGGCTTAACATTTGGATTATTGACTGTTTTTGCAGCTGTAAAGTTCGCAGCTAAAATGGATAAAAACTTAGAAAATAATACTATAATTTTAGTTGGCATGGTCTTTTCATTATTTGTTAATGCAATATTGACTCTCATTACAGCCATAGCAAGGGACCATCTTGCTCAGCTTACTTTTTGGCAAATGGGAAGCTTTTCATTGAAGGACTGGTCAAGTGTATTAATACTGTTTCCTATTATATTTATTGGAGTATTAATTATACAAAATTATTCAAAAGAATTGGATATAATGACTTTTGGAGAGGAACAGGCATTCACCATGGGAGTGGATGTTCATAAAATCAAGTGGATTCTCTTAGGGCTTTCAGCAGCACTTACTGGCAGTGCTATATCATTTGTAGGAGTAATCGGGTTTATTGATTTAATTGCACCCCATGTGGTAAGAAAGATATTTGGCTCCAACCATAAAACAGTAATTCCAATGTCAGTGGTTTTTGGCGGTTCATTTATGGTTCTTTGTGACTTAATTGCAAGAACAATCATATCACCTTCTGAATTGCCTGTAGGAGCAATCACTGCATTGATAGGTGCACCATTTTTTGCTTATGTTTATTTTTCAAAAAGAAAGGGGTTATAAATGCTCACTTTACAAAATGTAACTGCAGGTTATAACGGAATTGATGTAATATATAATATTTCCTTAAGCGTTAAAGAAGGTGAAAATCTTTGTATCATCGGGCCTAATGGCTGTGGAAAGACAACACTTATTAAGGCGATTTCAGGAATTATCCCCCATCAAGGAATTATTAAGATAGACGGAAATGATATAAGTAATATGAAAAGGGTGGATGTTGCAAAGAAAATAGCTGTTATGTCCCAAATTTCAAATATTTACTTTTCATACAGCATTTACGAAACTGTACTTCTTGGAAGGTATCTTCATATGAAGGGCAGAACCTTCAAAGAGCCTTCCGCAAGAGACAGAGAATATACTGATAAATGTTTAAAGGCTGTAGGACTTTTGAATATAAAACATAAGCAAATAAGTACTTTATCGGGCGGACAGCTGCAAAGAGTTTATTTAGCAAGAACCTTAGCTCAAGAGCCTAACATAATTCTACTTGATGAGCCAACAAACCATTTGGATTTAAAACATCAGACAGAATTAATCGACTTTTTGAAGGATTGGTCAAAAAATGAAGGTCATTCGGTAATAGGTGTACTGCATGATTTGAATTTAGCAATAAAACTGTCAGATAATATGCTAATTTTAGATAATGGAAATATAGCTGCTTACGGCAATGCAAATGAAGTGATTTCTTCTAATCTCTTAAATGAAGTCTATGATATGAATGTAACAGAGTACATGGTTGATTCCTTAAGACATTGGGAGAGCATTGATTCTTATTATAATAAAAACAAATTACGGAAAGTCAATTAATAACCGAAACAGCCGGTTATTATTTTTTATGGTTATTAAAAGCAATTATTCTGGGTATAATAAATTAACCAAATTTTGCAAAAAGGAGAGCATTATGAAAAAATTATTAGTGATTTCGATAGTGCTTGCTGTAATTTTTACGGCATGTAATAACATTGCTGTCCCGCCTGAAGAACCTGATAATAGCGAGAATGTGTCAATAGAAGAATATTATCCTATTACTGAAAATACAAAGTATTCATATGAAGGTGAAGGAAATGAATTTGCAGCATATGTGGCATTTGTTGATTATATTTCAAATAACCGCATTCAGAATCGAACAAACAACGGTGGAACAGAATCTGTTGATGTGTTGGAGTTAAAGGATAATCAATTAACTTTATTATATTCAAGAGGTGAAACCTATTTTAGACATAATTTTTTAAACAATGAATATGGAGAGGGGAAAATTCTTTTGAAAGGTCCGTTTGAAGAAGGAAATTCATGGGCTTATGATGAAAACACAACTGCAACCATAACCGGCTTATCAAAAGAAGTGGTCACTACTCTTGGCAATTATAAGGCAATTGAAGTTACCTTAGAAGACGAACAAGGAAAGACCGTAAATTATTATGCAAAGGATGTGGGATTGGTTAAAACAATCAGCTCCGGTGAAGGTTATGAAGTATCTTCAACTTTATCATCTGTAGAAAATAATATACCTCTGATACAGACCATAACCTTATTTTATCCTAATATAGATGGCTCGCTTGATACAATAGATGTTCAAATAGAATTCAACACCAATGATGAACCTGAAGATGTTATAGAAAAAATAGTCAAGGAGCTATCTGTTTATGAAATTTTTAGCCCCAATACAGTAATCAATGAATTATACTATGATGAAGAAGAAAACAGCGTTCATATTGATTTGTCTGAAGATTTTGTAACAGAAATGAATGCGGGTGCTAGTTTCGAAGCATTGATACTTCAAAGTTTAACCAACACCTTAGGTCAGTACTACGGAGTTCAGGAAGTATATATAACAATTGACGGAGGACCTTATGAATCAGGGCACATAATAATTGAAGAAGGTGAGCCGTCATTAGTAAACTTCGATAATGTGAACCCGAGAGAATAGAAAGAATAGGTTACATAAGTGCCATTATGTAAACAAGGGGACTAGAGATGTGTCCCTCACAAATTGGGGACATTTCTCTGTCCCGCAGAGGCTTTCCCTGAGGTAGAGATGTGTCCCCTTTCCGCTAAATTGCATATTCGCTCAAGTTAATAATGTTGCTTCCTTTATTAACCTCTCTTGCAGGAATCCCAACAACTGTTGAATTAGGACGGGTATCCTTCAATACAACAGCATTTGCACCTACTCTTGTTCCTGAAGCAATATAAATGTTTCCAAGAATTTTTGCTGATGCTCCTATCACTACATTATCTCCAACGGTAGGATGTCTTTTCCCTTTTTCATTTCCGGTGCCTCCCAAGGTGGCTCCATGGAACATTGTCACGTTATTCCCCACAACTGCTGTTTCTCCTATTACTACGCCCATGCCGTGGTCTATAAAGAGTCCCTTCCCAATGGTTGCGCCGGGATGAATTTCAATTCCTGTCCTGTGTCTTGCTATGTTTGATATAAGTCTTGCCAGAAAATATCTTTTCTTTAAATATAATTTGTGAGCAATTTTATATGCTATCAACGCTTTAGTATGAGGATACAAAAGCAAAACTTCCATCCTGTTTTTTGCAGCAGGATCTCTTCCAAACACAGAGTCTATATCCTCAATTATTGAGCTTATAAATTTAATCATTATTATCATTCCTTTCAATTAATACTTAACTACCGACAAATATTTTTCTCCTCCGTCGGGAGCTATAGTTAGAATTTTTTTATTATTGCCGTATTTTTGTGCTAATTTCCTTGCTGAAGCTATATTAGCCCCTGATGAAATTCCTATTAGCATTCCTATTTTAGCTGATACTTCCACAGCAGTATCAATTGCTTCCTCATCGGTAATTGTAACTATTTCATCCACGAAATCTCCATTGTATGCACCCGGTATAAAACCTGCCCCAATACCTTGAATTTTGTGAGGTGACGGGCTGCCGCCTGACAATACGGGTGACTTGGAAGGCTCAACACCTGCAGTAATAATATTTTTGTTATATTCCTTCAGCCTTTTTGCCACTCCTGATATGGTTCCACCGGAACCGACTCCAGCTGTAAATATATCAATATCATTCAGCTGCTTTATAATTTCCTGTCCTGTTGTATCATAGTGAATTCTTGGATTAGCAGGGTTGTTAAACTGGTCGGGCATAAAATAGTATTTATCATCGTTCAGCAGTTCATTAGTCCTTGCTATGGCTCCGCTCATCCCTTTTTGTCCTTCTGTTAGTATTAATGTGGCACCATGTGCTTCAATGATGTTTCTTCTTTCCACACTCATAGTTTCAGGCATCACTATTATTACTTTATATCCCTTCAATCTTCCAATGAGCGCTAATGCAATACCTGTGTTTCCGCTTGTAGGCTCCACTATGATGCTGTTCTTACTCAAATATCCTTTTGCTTCCGCATCTTCAATCATCCCTAATGCAGCTCTGTCTTTAATGCTTCCGCCGGGATTGAATTTTTCCATTTTTAAGTAAATATTTTCTCCCGGTAATTTTACTAAAGGAGTGTTTCCTATTAAGTTTAAAGAATTGTTATATATCATGTTATTACCTCTTTCTTTTCCACTAAATAATAAAATCCGCCTCTGTAAAGAGACGGATAGAAATCCGCGGTTCCACTCAATTTGGCAAGTAAAGCCCCCTTATATAGCACCATCATGCTACTCCATTATAACGGATGGTTCCGCAGCAGCCTACTTAATTCGGTGCTGTACTCCAAAGGGCACTTCGCATATACTTCCAATAAGCATCCTTTCAGCCTTGAGACGCTCTCTCTGAAAATTCCATATATGCTACTTTCCTTTTTCGCCGTATTTCCTACTAATTTAGTTGGGTATATTTTCCCTTATTATATTACACTACTTTATAAAATGCAACACTTTTTAAAAAAAATATTTTTGCTCCTTTATTCTCCCCAGTTACTGTTCACATATAAAATAATAAGATACACCAACTCGTCATTCTGAGGGCTTTAGTCCTAGAATCTCAGGTTTTAAAAGATAGGATCCTTCGCTTTGCTCAGGATGACACCCATTGGGTGTGAACTGTGACACTTAATCTAAAAAACAGCCTGCCGCTAATCCCTACGGCAGGCTGCTATCTTTTTAATTTTACATAAATATAAATCTTAAAACAAAGAGTGCAGATAATATCCACATTACCAAAGATACTTCTTTGGATTTACCGGTTATAGCTTTCAATATAACATATGATACCATTCCAAATACAATTCCTTCCGCAATACTGTATGCAAAAGGCATCATAACAATCGTTAAAAAGGCTGGTATTGCTTCTGTATAATCGTTGAAATCTATTTTTGTTATAGGGCTCATCATAAACAAACCTACAATAACTAAAGCAGGTGCAGTTGCAGCTGATGGAACCAATGTGAACAATGGAGCGAAAAACAGTGCAACTCCAAACATTGCTGCAGTGGTAAGTGATGTCAGTCCTGTTCTTCCGCCTTCAGCAACGCCTGAAGCACTTTCAACATATGTTGTAACAGTACTTGTTCCTAAACATGCGCCAACAACCGTACCAACAGCATCAGCCATTAAAGCAGCTCCCACTTTTGGCAATTTCCCATCTTTGTCCAGCATATCTGCCTTTGTGGCAACGCCTGCTAATGTTCCGACAGTATCGAATATATCTACGAAAAGAAATGTGAATACTACTACCAACATTTCAAAAGTAAATATTTGATCAAAACCTACAAATTTAAATGCAACGTTCTTAAGTGAAGGAGGCATGCTTACAATTGTATTGAAATTATCAGGCAGTATTGTTACTCCCATTGGAATTCCAATAATAGTTGTTGCAATTATTCCTATTAGCAATGCACCCTTTACATTTTTGGCCAACAAGAATCCTGTAATAATAATTCCTATAACTGCCAGTAATGGAGCACCTGATGTTAATTCTCCCAAAGCAACAAGCGTACCGTCACCTGCTTTTACTATTCCTGCCCCGGATAGGCCTATAAAAGCTATAAATAAACCTATACCAACTGAAACGGCATTTTTTAAATTTAAAGGTATGGATTCAAATATTGCTTCTCTTGCTTTTATAAAGGATAGTAAAATAAATATAATTCCCTCAATTAATACTGCAGTTAAAGCAAATTCCCATGACTTCCCCATTGGTCCCAATA
>JAQVRY010000094.1 GCA_028700795.1 Tissierellia bacterium
AAATTATAACACCTGCAAAATATACTGTCAATTACGACATCGTAAAATTAATAAAAATAATATTCTTGACTTTGTATTTTTATGGTAGTATACTGTTCTTTAAATAAGAGGTGCGACATGGAAAACAAAGTTTTGTTCGTGCAATTACATCATCATAGGTACAGAGTTTGTAAGTGATAATACATTACAAGCTCTATTGGTCGTTTTACAAAAGGGCTTGTATCTGTGGTGAATGGTTAATAAGTGGAATTTTAAGCCATCCGGGTATAAGCCGGGTGGCTTTTTGTATGCCCAACCGCACAGAATACCAAATTTGCGCGACGAAAGGAGCTGGCAAATTTGATGCATTCCCCTGCGTAAGTCATATTAACTAATGAATTAAATAGCAACAAAAAAGTGAGGGTAGAAAAAATGAATTTTTTAAAAATCGAAGATGAAATGAAGTATTTTCAAAGGATGTTTATACTTAGAAAAGAAATCGAGAATTTTCTGTATAAAGAAGGCTATATGAATATTGAGCCCTCAATATTTGAAGAATATGATGAATTTACATCGGTTAATTCAAGAATAGACAGGAAAACAACAGTGAAAATCTTGGAAAGCAACAGTGATATTTTAATTTTATCTCCGGATATAACAACCGGAATTATAAATAAGTTCATGCCCAGATGGGACTATGACTTAATGCTGAAAATCTTTTATTACGGCAAAACATACAAGCATAACGGCACAGGCATCAGAGAAAACAGAGAAATGGGCGTTGAAATTATAGGAGATAAAAGCCCGAATATTGACCAAGACACATTAATGACCGCTGAAAGAATAATAAACAGATACAGCGAAAATTATTTATTTGAAATCGGAAACAGCAAGTTTTTGAAGGGCATAATGACGGCGTGTTCATTTAACAAGGAAGATTATGACAATATACTGGATTTATTATATTTGAAAAACAATCAGGAATTAAGCGATTATTTGTCCGAGCTGAAATACAGAGATCCTATGAGCACATTACTTAACATTCTTGATCTTGAAGGCACATATGAAGAAATTATCGGCAAACTTGAAGGACTGTATTTAAATGATATGATGAAGGACGGTTTGGAAGAGCTTAAAATAATCGATGAGCATATGAAAAATATAACAGATAAAATTATTTATGACCTTTCAATGGTATCTGAATTGAGCTATTATGACGGAATTATATTCAGAGGATATATTCAGGGCTCCAATACAGAAATAATAAAGGGCGGCAGATATGATTCATTTACTGAGCAGTTCGGGGTAAAAATACCGGCAATAGGATTTACCGTGGAGCTTGATGAGCTGCTTAAAGCTGTTTACAAGGAGGGATGATGATGGGTCTGACAATTGCAATACCAAAGGGAAGATTAGGCAATAAGGCCATTGAAATATTAAAAGCTGCAGGAATAGGCAGCGCAATCGAAGAAGACTCGAGGAAATTGGTTTTTAAGAGCGAGAATCGATGTATTGAATTTATACTTTTGAAAAATTCCGATGTAATAACATATGTGGAAAATGGTATTGCAGATATCGGGATATCAGGAAAGGACATGATTATGGAAAGCTCCGGAGACTTTTACGAGCTATATAAAATGAATATCGGCAGATGCAAAATGTCGGTTGCGGGATTTAAGGACAAAAAAGCTTTCAAGGATGACACAATCTTAAAGGTGGCCACCAAATATCCGGAAACTGCAAGAAGATTTTTCAACAGCAGAGGGCAGAAAATTAAAATAATAAAGTTAAACGGCTCCATAGAGCTTGCGCCGATTTTAGGATTATCGGACGTAATCGTTGATATAGTTGAGACGGGCAACACATTGAAAGCTAACGACCTTGAGGTTTTTGAAGATATGTATGATATATCCGCAGTTATAATATCCAATAAAATTAGCTATAAATTTAAAAGAAAAGAAATAAAGGAAATAATTGAGCTGATAAGGAAGGAGGATTCAAATGATTAGGTTAATTGAGGACAATATAGAAGAATATTTAGCTGAAATTCAAAATCGGAATCAAGAAGACTATAATGAAGTTTACAAAGCAGTTGATGAAATACTTGAAGACGTAAGAAAAAATAAGGATGAAGCATTGAAAAAATACACCATGGAATTTGACAGGGTAAGCTTGAGTGATTTGGAAGTTAGTGAAGACGAAATAAAGGAAGCATATCAAATAATTGACAAGGAGCTTTTGGAAACAATTAGGAAAGCAAAGAAAAATATCTATAGTTACCATGAAAAGCAAATAAGAAGAAGCTATAAATATAAACCGGAGGGAAAGGACATAATTTTGGGACAGCTGATAAATCCAATTGAAAAGGTTGGAATTTATGTCCCGGGAGGTAAAGCTGCCTATCCGTCCACGGTATTGATGAATGCAATCCCTGCAAAAATCGCCGGAGTGAATGAAATAATTATGATAACCCCTCCCCAAAGAGACGGGAAAATAAAAGATTCAATATTAGTTGCAGCAGACATGGCAGGTGTTGACAGAATATTCAAGGTTGGGGGGGCGCAAGGCATAGGAGCTTTGGCTTATGGAACACAAACAATTCCCAAGGTATACAAAATAACTGGTCCCGGAAACATTTATGTTGCTGCGGCAAAAAGAAGAGTATCAGGCTTTGTGGGTATAGATATGATTGCAGGGCCAAGCGAAATATTGATTATTGCAGACAAAACCGCATCCCCCCGCTACATCGCCGCTGATATGATATCCCAGGCAGAGCATGATGAAATGGCAGCCTGTATTTTAATAACAAATTCATACAGCTTAGCTGATAAAGTTAAAAAGGAATTAAAAGAGCAGTCTAATGTACTGGAAAGAAAAGAAATAATAGAGAAGTCTTTGAAAGACCACGGGGCTATAATAATCACAGAAAGCATGAAACACTGCATTGATTTGGCAAATGAGATAGCTCCCGAGCATTTGGAGCTTCTTACAACAAACCCTTTTGAAAATTATAAAAAAATAAAAAATGCAGGAGCCATATTTTTGGGAGAAAACAGTCCTGAACCTGTGGGTGATTATTTTGCAGGTCCGAATCACACACTGCCTACAAGCTCCACATCCAAGTTTTCGTCAGGTCTTAGTGTAGATGACTTTATAAAGAAAACTTCTCTGATTTATTACAGCAGGCAGGCTTTGCTTGAAAACGGCGGGCACATTGTGAGATTCGCTGAAAATGAAGGTCTGACGGGACATGCAAATGCAATAAAAATAAGAATGAAAAGAGATGCAAACAATGATTAAGTTGAAGAAAAGCGCGGAAAAAATTGAAGCCTATTTTGTAAATAATGTTGATTGCAGGGTAAAGCTTGATGCAAATGAGGGAAGCAATTATTTGCTTAAGGATGGATTTAAAATAGACAGTTTCAAACCAAACTTATACCCTGACAGCGACTGCAGTATATTAAGAGAAAAAATGTCATCATATTATGGGTGCAAGGCTGAAAACATCATGGTCGGAAACGGCTCCAGCGAAATTATTAATACAGTAATAAATGCTTACTGCGAAAAAGGCGACAAGGTTATGAGTTTTGTTCCTTCATTCAGCATGTATAAAACTTACTGTGAGCTGTGCTCTGCTGAATATGCGGGTGTTAACTCAGAAAATGACTTTTCGCAAAACATATATAAGCTGATAGAAGAAGCAAAAAGGCTGAACCCGAAAATCGTCATTCTCTGCAATCCTAACAACCCTACAGGGTATGTAACACCAATTGAGGATGTTATTAAGCTTTTGGAAAATGTTAAAAACTCGCTGGTCATTTTAGATGAAGCTTATGCTGATTTTTCGGATAATTCGGCAGTGGAATTGATTAATGATTATGAAAATTTAATTGTAATGAGGACAATGTCCAAGGCCTTCGGACTGGCGGGGCTTAGAGTCGGGTGTCTTATAGCTGCAGAAAAAACAGTAAAATACATCTGGAAGGTTAAGCTGCCTTATAATGTAAATATATTATCTCAATATGCGGCAGAACAGGCTCTAAAAAATTCCGGCAGAGTCAGAGATTATATATTAAGTATAAAAACTAGAAGAGAGGAGCTAAGCTGTGAATTGAAAAAATTGAATTTCTTGGTGTATCCTTCAGGAGCTAACTTTTTATTTGTAAGTCCTCCCGTACAAAACTTGTTTAAAAAACTCATGGAAAGAGGAATATTAATAAGAAAGTTCAATGATGACTATTACCGCATAACAGTCGGTGAAAAGGAAGAAAATGAAATATTAATTGAAGAGCTAAGGAAATTGATCAAGAATTAAGAAAAACCCGCTGGATGTAGAATAGTAACGAAGAAAGTTTGGAGGTAGAAAATGAGAAAGGTTACAGTATCACGCAATACATCAGAAACAGAAGTTCAAATCGATTTGAATTTAGATGGGAGCGGAATAACAGAAATTGATACGGGCACGGGATTCTTGGACCATATGCTGACTTTGTTTGGTTTTCACGGAAAGTTCGATTTATATATCAAGTGCAAAGGGGATTTGAACACAGATACCCATCACACTTCAGAAGATGTAGGAATAGCATTGGGTCAAGCCTTCACAAAAGCTTTGAGCGATAAAACGGGCATTGAAAGATTCGGAGCCGCGTATCTGCCAATGGATGAATCATTGGCAAGGGTTGTCGCAGACTTAAGCGGCAGACCTTACTTGGTTTACAATTTAAACTTTAGAAGAGAACAAATTGGCATCATGGCAACGGAGGATTTTAAGGAATTTTTCCAAGGATTTGTAAATAACTGCCTGTGCAATCTGCATATAGAACTGCTGTATGGTGAAAATGATCACCACAAAATAGAAGCGGTGTTCAAAGGGTTTGGAAGAGCAATGAAAAAAGCGGTGGAAATTACATCCGACAGCCTTCAGTCCACAAAGGGGGCACTTTAATGATACTGTTTCCTGCAATAGATATAAAAGACAACAAATGCGTGAGACTTACTCAGGGAAAGTTTGACAAGGTAGAAGTGTATTCTGACGACCCTGCGGAAATGGCTAAAAAATGGGAGGCAATGGGGGCAGGATACCTCCATGTAGTTGACTTGGATGGTGCTAAAAATGAAGGTTTTCAAAACAGAAAATCAATTGAAAAAATAGCCAAAGCAATATCCATTCCCATGCAGACAGGAGGAGGAATCAGGAGTGAGGAAAGAATAAAGGATTTGCTGAATGTGGGTGTTAACAGAGTTATTGTAGGCACTATGGCAATTGAAAACATAGGGCTTCTTACAGAGCTTGTGAAAAATTACAAAGATCATATTGCTGTTTCCATAGATGCATTAAACGGCAAAGTTGCAACAAGAGGATGGCAGACAGTAGGAAATGTGGATTCAATAAAAATATGCACAGTATTGGAATCTATCGGGATAAAGACTATTGTTTACACGGATATTTCAAAGGATGGAATGCTTTCAGGACCAAATTTTGACATATACAGAGAATTATCAGAAAAAACAAGCATAAATATAATTGCATCCGGGGGTGTCACAACCTTGGAGGATATAAAACAGCTCAGAGAAATGAACTTGTACGGAGCAATTATCGGAAAGGCCTTATACGATGGCAGATTAGATTTTAAAGATGCCCTAACC
>JAQVRY010000095.1 GCA_028700795.1 Tissierellia bacterium
AAGTTTAAATGTAAATACTGATGATTTTGAAAAAATTGCTGAAATGTCAGTTAAAAATATTTCAACTGAAAGTAACCCAAGACCTATGACAAAAGAAGATTATTTAACAGTTATAGAGAATGCTTACAGACACAAATAATAAGCTTATATAAACAATAACAGGCTTACTGCCATTACAGCCATGCCGGCTATGAGCCCGCCTATTGAAAGGTGATGCTCTCCATATTTTTGCGCTGACGGAAGGAGTTCATCCAAAGATATATATACCATTATTCCGGCAACCCCACCGAAGACTATGCCATATACAATGTCATTAAGAAAAGGCATAAGTATTAAATAACCTACCAACGCACCTATAGGCTCGGCAAGTCCTGAAAGAAAAGAATATTTAAAAGCTTTTTTTCTATCTCCTGTAGCAAAATAAATAGGAGCAGATATGGATATTCCTTCAGGGATATTATGAATAGCGATTGCTACGGTTATGGGTATAGCAATCGTAGGCTCCTGGAGTGCAGAAATAAATGTGGCAAGACCTTCAGGAAAATTATGTATTCCAACGGCTAATGCTGTGAACATTCCGGTTCGCATAAGATTATCTTCTATATGGACTTTTGATTCATTTAATTCTTCAACATTATGCAGATGGTGAGGGTTTTCTTCATTGGGTACAAACTTGTCAATAATTGCTATTAAAAGCATACCACCGAAAAATGATGCAACAGTTGCCCATGATCCTGCCTTTAAGCCAAGCTCAGCTACTAAACTATCCCGTGCTTTGACAAATATTTCAATCATGGAAACATAAATCATTACACCTGCTGAAAAACCAAGGCTTATTGCCAGAAATTTCGTATTTGTTTTCTTTGCAAAAAATGCGATAGCACTTCCAATGCCTGTGCTTAGTCCTGCGATCAGCGTTAATCCAAATGCGAATAAAATATTATTGTCCATTTGCACCTCCTATAGATTATTATATACCCATTTAGATTCATATGTAAACTTATAATAACTATATTAAGATAAGTTCTTACAATTTCTTTAACTTACTAATTTTGTTTGCTTGATAAGCAAGGAATTGGTATAATAGATATTATGGTAATTAAATTGATTTAGTATAAATAAGATAAGGACGTGAAAATGAAGACATTTATAAATGAATGGGTTGTTCCTTCAATTATTGCTGTAGTAATTGTGCTTTTTTTAAACAGATTTATTTTTATCTTGGTGACGGTTCCAACCGGTTCTATGGAAACAACAATTATGCCCGGTGACAGACTTTATGTCAACAAACTTTTTGACGTAAAGGATGCGAAAAGGGGAGATATTATTGTATTCCAATCAGATGAGTTAGATGCAAGACTTGTTAAGAGACTTATTGGACTGCCGGGAGAAACCGTTGAAATAAATGAAAATGGTGAAGTGTTTATTAATGGCGAGAAGATACAAGAGCCATATATCAATCAGGCAGGAGGAGAAGCTCGAACATACAAAATTCCTGAAGGTACATACTTTTTCTTAGGCGATAACAGACCGGTATCTGTAGATGCAAGGTATTGGAGTAATCCATATATTTCTGAGGATAAAATTATCGGGGAAGCAATCTTCAGATTTTTTCCCTTTAACCGTATTGGTAAGCTAAAGTAAATTTGTGGGACAGTTGGGACGCACCTTAATTGTCCCACATTATTTATTTGTGGTAGGTTTCGCCTGCATTTATTTTGAAGGCTCTGTAAATCTGTTCCAATAAGACAAGTTTGAATAGCTGGTGGGGAAAGGTCATTTTGGAAAATGACAACTTAAAGTCAGCACTGTTAATTACTTCTTCGCACAATCCATTACTTCCGCCAATAATAAAAGTTATATTCGGAATACCTTCAACGCCCAAGGTATATAATTTTTTGGCAAAGGCTTTGGAACTAAGCTGAACACCGTTTATATCCAAAACAATTACATAAGAATTTTTGGGAATTTTATTAAGTATCTTTTGTCCTTCTTTAAGTTTAACCTGCTCTATTTCTGCCGGAGAGAAGTTTTCATCTGCTTTTTCATCGGGCACTGATTCTTCAATAAGCTTGCAATATTTGGAAAGACGTTTTATATATTCATTTATTCCTTCAGTAAAAAACTTTTCTTTTATTTTGCCTACAGATATTATCGTTAGTTTCATTGCACTCCTCTCAATTTTAGCAATACATATATTATACCACTATTCTATAAACTTGCCAGGTCTTTTTGCGAAACGTTTACATAATTTAATTGCATTTTGATTAATGCTGTGTTATAATTTTAATACTTTTTAATCAGATTTTTTTACAAATCAAATATTTATCGGCGAGGTATATAAGATGATTAAAATAAAAAAAATAATATGTTTGGTAATATGTATAGGCATGTTGGGAACCCAAGCTTTTGGTTTCAGCCATGTGTATAATGAACTTGATATTAAAAATGATATAGAAAATACTTACGGTATAAATATTATAATACCGGAAGATGTTGATTACAGCGAATTTATTGATTGCATGTCAATAATGGAAAAGAGCATTAAAAAATTTCCTGACAATATTATTAAAGAAATTACCGACTATTATTTAAATAAGGGAATTGCAACGAATGTAGTATTGGATAAAACGGAAATAATAAAAGACTTATTTACATTATCTATAATAGATGAAAGCTCAGTTAATATTTACATAAAGACATTAGAAAGCAGTTTATATTCTGAATCGCACTATGTATCGGAACAAGTTATGATACATGATTTTAGTCATTTTATAAGTGATTATATAATTGAAATATGTGATAATGATAAATTGAAAGAAGAATTTGAAAAATTAAATGAAGGTTTTGAATACGGTACTTGGAGCGAGGAGCATTTCAAAGTATTTGTCAACAAGCATTCTGCAATTAGTTTTGAAGATGATGTTGCACATCTAATATGGTATGCAGAAGCAAATCCTTCTATACTTCGCAATATAAATGGCGGAGATAATGCAATAATACATGAAAAACTCAAATTGCTTGCTGAAGAATTCAGTAAAGTTTTTAATTCAATTACAGCAAATACAAAACTCTGGCTTGATGCAATACCGCAAGCTCCTCAAAGTTGGGCAAAAGACACAATTGCAGAAATGAAAAATAGGTCTCTTATTCCTGAAGAATTCAATGGACTGTATGAAGCTTATATTAATAGAGGAGATTTCTATAAACTGATTTTAAATATGCTTCACATTACAGTAGGTGAGGAAGAATTAATCGACTGCTTTAATTTAACGGATTATGAAGAGCATGTGGCTTTGGACCCTGTTAAGGGAGAAGTATTTGTAGCTGATGGGATGAATTATACTTCTTATTATAATTTTTTGGTCAACAGCAGCAATGCATTATATGAAGCATCTCAAATGGGAATTTTAAACACGGATTCATTAAATGAGCCTGAAGGATATATGACAAGGCTTGAAATTGCAAAACTGTTAGCATATATAGCCAATGAATTAGGCATGAATATTTCAGAATTTGAGATCGTGAATTATAATGACATAGAGAAGGTTGCGGAAAATGAAAAACCCTATATATACATTGCAGCAGATAAAGGGTTTATAAAAGGAGACGGTTTAAACTTCAAGCCATTTGATTATTGTACATATCAGGAAGCGTATATTATCATATATAGATTTTATAACAGCCTATAAGGTGGGATTCTTCACCTGCGAATCAGAATGACACATATAACCACATTTTTCTTTGATGGTAACTAATTTATATTTATTATACAATTCATTTGTGATATAATGGTAAAAACAATTGAGGTAGTATTATGCTTGACTTAAGAAGTATTGTTATAGGTGTTGTATTAATGCTAAAAAAATATTCCTGTGTAAGTATTACCATTTATGAAGAAGCAAATGAGGAGGATTATAAAAACGGAATAATGGCACTTCCCATAATAGGACTTGCCATTGGTTTTGTTGCATTTATTATTGTTTCCTTTAGATATATATATGACGGTTTTTTTATAAGTTCTGCAGTTCTTTTATATTACTGTGTTGTAACGAAAACAACTAATATTAAGGATGTTTACAGAACTTTAAATTATTATATAAAGCCTGCAAATCAAACAGAGCAGATATCAGGAATTATTGGAACAGTATTAATTTGTTTAATGTATCTTTCTCTCTTTCGCATTGTACCTGCAACTTCTTTGATTATTATGCCTGTCGCAGGATTTTCTAATTTAATAATACTCAGTAAAATTATAAGAAGAGATTTAGATAATACGTTTATAATGAAATATTGCGGCAAATATCATATTATAGCTGCTTTTGGAATATCTTTTTTCTTTGCTGTAATACTAAACTATAAGCTTATAATTCCATTATCACTTACGTTTATGATTTCCGGATTAATTGTCAGTATATTGGATAAAAAGGTAAAAAATGTACCGTCATCAGTTGAGGGATTTATTATTGAAGTATCACAAGTAATGTTTTTGATTATTACATATTTAACTTGGTTGTGAGACACCTCTCTACATTAAAGGTAAGGGGACATAGGGATAGTCTCTGCGGTCACGGGGAATGCCCCAATTGTTGACAAATTATTTTTATAGTAGTATAATCAAAAAAATTGAGATATACGAGTTTCAATGATAGAAACTCGTTTTTACTTATATATCCCGGGAGGAATAAGATGGAAGGTAAAAATAAAATATTCAGCGGAATGCAGCCCACCGGCTCTTTGACTTTGGGAAACTATTTGGGAGCTTTAAAAAATTGGGTGGCTCTTCAAAATGAATATGACTGCTATTATTGTGTAGTTGACATGCATGCAATAACAGTTCCCAAGGAGCCTAAGGATTTAAGAAAAAATACATATGAAGTATTAGCCAATTACATAGCTGCAGGGTTAGATCCCGAACTGGTTACATTGTTTATTCAGTCTCATGTTCCGGCACATGCAGAACTTACATGGATATTGAATTGTTTTTCTTACTACGGGGAACTTGGCAGGATGACACAGTTTAAAGACAAATCCAAAAAGCAGGATTCCAACGCCATAACAGCAGGACTTTTTACATACCCTGTTTTAATGGCTGCAGATATACTTTTATATCAAGCTGATTTGGTTCCTGTGGGAGAGGACCAAAGACAGCATTTAGAAATAACAAGAGATATTGCACAAAGATTTAATAATCGTTTCGGTGAAACATTTGTAGTTCCTGAACCTTACATTTCAACGGATGTGGCTAAAATAATGAGCTTGCAGGACCCTGATAGCAAAATGTCTAAATCAGACTCAAATGAAAATTCATATGTGCTCATTACTGATAGTCCTGATGCTATAAGAAGGAAGTTTAAGCGTTCGGTTACTGATTCTATAGGTGTTGTTAAATATACTGATGAGCAGCCGGGGGTAAAAAATCTAATTAATATTTACTCAAAAATTTCAAGTATGAAGCCTGAAGAAGTAGTATTGAATTTTGAGGGCAAGGGTTATGCACAATTAAAAGAAGATGTTGCAGAAGTTGTTGTTGAAGAACTGAAACCTATACAGGAAAGAATAGATTATTTGTTGAAAAACAAAGATTATCTTGAAAAGATATATAAT
>JAQVRY010000096.1 GCA_028700795.1 Tissierellia bacterium
TCTTCAATCTTTGGCTCTTCAGCTTTTGGCGGCTCTGGTTGTGGTGTATAATCACCCTTTATTACTTCATCACTGTCCTTGTATCGTTCATATGACCTATAGCTCATTGCTATCGCTTGTTCTCTTGTTGCCATTCCATAACTTTGTGCTTGCAATGCTGTCGTAGTTGCCTTAGGCATAAAGTTACCGTTTGAATCCCCTGCAATAATACCAATTTTATTCATATACTTCACAGCTTCATTAGCCCAATCCGATATATGTTTTTGATCTGGAAAATCTTTAACTCCTTCAATGCTAAAACTACCCTTAGGTGCCATTGCCTTAAGTGCTCTAAAAAGCATTGTTGCACATTGTTCTCGATTAATTAATACATTCGGTTCAAAAGTAGTTGCCGATGTACCTTGAGTTACACCAATTTTAAATGCTTTTAATATTTCGGGATTAATAGTATCTGTAAATGGATTTGGGGAAGTTGCAGATGCTTTCCTCTCAGTTGTTTTCTCATACAGCTTCACAGCTAATTCTGCAAATTCTTCTCTGGTAATAGGTTTTGTCATGTCAGCACCATTAAGTATTTGTGGTATTAGCCCTGCATCATTTGCTTTTTTCAGTTCAGGTGTTGCCCAGCTTGAAGCGTTGCTCCAGGCAGGCATATTGTGAGATATAACATTAGAAAAAGGGCTATAGATATCTTGCGATGTAGTGCTGTCAGTGTAGCTTGACTGTTTATATTTCCTTAAATCTAAGGCATACCTTATTTTTATTTCATAACCTTCTGCATTATAGCTTTGTTGTGAATTATCAACTGAAAAGTAGTTACTGGCATCAATATTCAATAATTCAACATTAGACCATTGATAAAAGATTTGTTTAAAATCTTTATCACCATCTTTTCTCATCCATACTTCAGTTCGTACACTGCCTGAAGTCATGGCATTAAGATCTTTAATACTTGCAGGTACTCTTCCTGTAAATACATCCAAATATGGCTTACCACTTGAGGAAAATTTCAAATCAGCTGAAGTAAGGGTTGGAGCATTGTTAATAAGTTTATTGTAATCTGCTTTTACATTTGCAGCTAAAGTGTATTCCTTAGACCATGGTGAAAGGATGAAAGTTTTATTGTTGTCAAAGGAATGAGCAAAACGAACTCTAAATGTTATTGAATGATTTTCAAGATAATCCCAGCCATCGTTGTAAAATTGCTTCAAATCCTCATCATTTGGGAATAAACCGCTTATACCCCACCTTTCGCTGGCACTGTAACTATTATAATGACCAAAGTTCAAATATAAATTTTTAATCCCCTTAGGAAGGGTATTTTTAGAATCCCAATCTGATGTATGCTTGTAGTTTCCTCCATCAACTTTATAATCAAATTGATAATAAAGGCTGAAGTTCCTGTGGTTTTGAGGATCATCTTCCTTCCATTTTTCGATATAATTACGTAAGCTTTCGGGAACACTAAAGGTGAAATATACAGAATCGTTGTAGTAATGCCCAACTCCAAAATGTTCAGGTGCTTCCAAAGAAGTTGGTGGTGTTACATCTGCCAATGCAATAGGTGCCAAAAAAACAATTAATAATAATGCTAATAACAAAATTACTAATTTTTTCATAGAATCCTCCTTAATAATATTTACATAACTTTTTCCTCCATGTCTATAATTATACCATCAATAATCTCATAGAAAAATCACCCTAAAAGTAGTATTTTAACAGACTTATTAGGGTGATGTTATTTATTTTATAGTTTATAATATGTTTCGCTTACCTTGTGATAAAGTTCCTTTCTGTTTGAAACACTTAGCTTTTTATACAAATTTCTAACATGGGTTTTTAATGTATTACGTGATATAAACAGTTTATTGGCTATGATATCATAATCAAATCTTACCATCAAATGAGCGGCAATTTCAATTTCCCTAGGGGTTAGTTTTAAATTAGCGGGTAGAAGTTTGTTGTAAAAGCTTATCATTGAATAATAAACAGGGTTAATACAATTTACTTCATGAAAGGGATACTTGTTACAAATAGGCTCAGTATTGTTGTGTGAGTAAAAATCCGAGTCTCTAAGGAGCTGAATTATTAGCTGCGTTGTCAAGCTTTGTACCATTAAGGGGCAATTATTGTTGTAATGAGCTAACTCGTTTTCAAGATCGCACAATATTCTCAAAAGCTTTATGCTACGTCCGTATTCAATCTTGGAAAAATCAATTTTTCTCTTTCCTGTTACTTCAGAGGTAATATCTTCAAAAAAGCTTTTTTTAATTACTATATTTGTATATTCCGTAGTTGGGACATAGGTCTTACATAAAAAGTCAACTTCTGACCCGATTACAATTAAACTGTCCTTTTTTAATTGTAATTTAACTTTTCCTATTTGTGCCGGCGGTAGTTCAGAAGATGGAATTATAAAGGTATAATCCTCGCTAGACATTTTTTTATTAACAATAAAAGACTTAGGTCTAAAAATAGCCACATTATCACTTATTAATGCTTTAACACCCGAGTAAACATCAGTCGGAACATCATCAATTAATTTCATGAATTGATTATTCATTCTAAGTTACCCCCCCATACTTAACATTTTGAATGTTTAATCATACTTATATATAATCATATCACCAAAACTTGTAAAATTCAATAATGATATTATATTTGTCCAGAACATTCTTATTAAATTGTTACAGTTCACACCCAATGGGCGTCATCCTGAGCAAAGCGAAGGATCCTATCTTTTAAAACCTGAGATTCTTCGGACTAAAGCCCTCAGAATGACGAGTTGGTGTCTCTTATTATTTTTATGTGAACAGTAACATTAAATTTTCTTGTTAGTGTAAATAATATTTTTAATCCTTGAAATAATACAAATAGAGTGATAGAATAGAATTGTCCGATAATATTGTTATTATATTAGCAATATTAAAGATAAAAATTCTTATAAACTAATAAATTTGGAGGTATAGTAATGGCAAAAGAGGTTTTAAATCCATTGGAAAACTCTCAAATGCAGGTAAAAAATGCTTGTGACGCCTTAGGATTAGACCCAGTTGTGTATGAGATTTTAAAAGAACCGCAAAGAATTATTGAAGTCAACATTCCTGTTAGAATGGATGACGGAAGCTTGAAAGTATTTAAAGGATACAGAGCTTCACATAATGACGCTGTTGGACCTGCAAAAGGTGGAGTTAGATTCCATCCTGGCGTAACAGCAGACGAAGTAAAAGCTCTTTCAATTTTCATGACATTTAAAGGCGGAGTATTGGGGCTTCCTTATGGAGGAGGCAAAGGCGGAGTTATATGTGATCCATTAACACTATCTCAAGGAGAATTAGAAAGAATTTCAAGAGGCTATATCCAAAAACTGTATAAGTATATAGGAGAAAAAGAGGATATACCGGCACCTGACGCAGGAACAAACGGACAAATCATGGCTTGGATGGTGGATGAATATATCAAATTAACCGGTGGAACTGCATCATTAGGTGTTATAACCGGAAAACCTGTAGCATGGGGCGGATCAGAAGGCAGAAATGAAGCAACAGGTTTTGGTATTTCTGTAATTACCAGAGAAGCAGCAAAAAAATATGGAATTGATATTAAAAAAGCAAAAGTTGCTATACAGGGATTTGGAAATGTAGGTCGTTTCACAGTTAAAAACATACAGAGACAAGGAGCTAAAATAGTAGCCTTAGGAGAATGGGCACCAAAAGTTGGTACATATGCTTTATATAATGAAGATGGATTGGATTTTGAAGAATTATTAGCTTACTTCAATGAACATAAGAATTTAGTTGATTATCCAAAAGCTAAAATGATCAGTCTTAAAGAATTCTTTGCATTGGATGTTGACATATTAATTCCGGCAGCTTTGGAAAATGCTATAACTAAAGAAGTAGCAGAAAATATGAAAGCTAAATTAATGTGTGAAGCAGCTAACGGTCCGACAACTCCTGAAGCTGACCAAGTATTGAATGCAAGAGGAATCCCGGTTACTCCTGACATTTTAACAAATGCCGGTGGAGTAGTTGTATCATACTTTGAATGGGTACAAAACCTTCAAGGATATTATTGGGATGTAAAAGAAGTAGAAGAAAAACAAGAAATTAAAATGGTTAAAGCATTTAATGATGTATGGGCTCTTAAGGAACAACAAAAATGTACAATCAGAGAAGCTGCTTATATGATTTCAGTTAAGAGAGTAGCTGAAGTAATGAAATTAAGAGGATGGTATTAATATAAGGTGTAATCCTGACCGGTAGCAAAGGATTTCATCAGTTAAAAGCTTCTATGACTTATGTCATAGAAGCTTTTTAGGTATATTGTACATTAATTATGCTTATAAATATAAATTACAGATTTGTTATTCTTAGCGGCAGCGAATAATTTCATCATTTAAACCATTTTATTTTCCCTTCATCATTTAAGTATTTAACAGTTATTGCAACCACAGGGCCTATCAGAATCCCAGCAACTGAAAACAGCCTTAGGCCTGCATACATTGCTGTGATTGTTATTATAGGATGTAAGCCTATTTGGTGGCCTACGATTCTTGGCTCAATAATATTTCTGATAACAGTAACTGCAACGTATAGAATTAACAGACCAAATCCAAGAAAATAGTTATTCATTATTAATTCAAAAATTGCCCAAGGTATAAGTACGCCACCTGTTCCTATAACCGGCATAATATCAAGAATCGCTATAATTACAGCAATTGGCAGCTTATAATTGACACTCAATATTGACAAGCCTATATACATTTCAAGAAACGTAATCATCATGATTATCATATATGATTTTATCATTTTCCACAATGTACCGGTCACAAATTTTCGAGCTTCTTCAAATGTGTCATTAAATTTATCTGTAAGTTGTTTTCTAAAAAAAGCAGTAATATTATCGTATTCCAAGCTTATAAATACCGAAAGTACAATGGTAAATATTACAGATATTAAATACAGCGGGAAATTGGATATTAGTTTTGTAGCAAATTGTACAAAAGAAACTGATATATTTTTTATGAAATCTGCAAGATAATTGATACCATTTGTTATAATTTGTGAAATGGTACTTGCAACATCCGGTGAAAGTGTTTGTGCATTTTGAACAACCCAGTCGTTAAACTCAAGAAGCACCGGTTCAATTCTGCCAAAATATAATCTTGGCATTGTATAAATGAGATCGGAAATCTGAGTGATTAATAAGGATGTAAGGAGCCATATGATTAATGCTATAACAACGTAAAACATGGTAATTACAAATAGAGCGACGCCTTTTCCAGTACTCTTGACAAATCTGTTTACAAATCTTGTAACAGGCCTGAGAGCCAAGGCTATTAAAAAGCCAATTATAAAGGGCATAACCCAGTGAATCATATAAACAAAAATAAAATAAAGAACTACATATACCGTAACAATAAAAGCAATATCTAATATAAATTTTTTCTTTTCGGTTTCAGTCATCAACAGACCTCCTAAGGTGTATCCCCTCTTACCATTAAAGTATGTCCCCATACTT
>JAQVRY010000018.1:0-2594 GCA_028700795.1 Tissierellia bacterium
AAAGAAAAGTAAAGGATAACCATGAAAGAAATAAAAATTAGCAAAAATGAAGAAGGTCAAAGATTAGACAGGTTCTTAAAAAAGTATTTGAATAAGGCAAATCAATCATTTATACATAAAATGATTAGGAAAAAGAATATAAAACTAAACGGTTTAAAAGCAGAACCGGATATTGTTTTAAAAATAGATGATACAGTACAGCTGTATTTGGCTGATGATACAATTGATAAATTTAGAGAGAAGAAAACATTGAAACAGACCGATATACATTTTGATACTGTCTATGAGGATGATAATATTTTAGTGGTTAACAAACCCATAGGCTTAAGCTCTCAACCGGATAAAACAGGAATAAGAAATTTAGTTGATGAAATAAAGGTATATTTAGATGCTAAAGAAGAAAATATTAGCTTTACGTTTAAGCCTGCCGTGTGCAACCGCTTGGATAAAAATACCTCAGGTCTTGTAATAGCGGCAAAAAACTATGATGCCCTGAAGCAGACAAATAAGGCAATAAGAGAAAGAAAAATCAGAAAATACTACATGGCAAAGGTTCACGGAACTATTAAAGATAATTTGGAGCTTAAGGATTATCTAATTAAAAACGACAATAAAAATATGGTTGAAATTATAAATGAGTACAAAGAAAATTCAAAATCAGTCATAACTTATGCCCATCCCTTGAAAACAGCAGGGAGATATACATGGCTTGAAGTAGAAATTGAAACAGGCAGAGCTCATCAAATTCGAGCTCACTTAGCTTCAATAGGACATCCTGTGGCAGGGGATAAAAAATACGGGAAAAAAGACAATGATAAATATCAGGTGCTGCACGCGTATAAGCTGTTGCTTGATGGATATGAAGACAGTTTATCATATTTAAACGGAATGGAAATTGTATCGGATATCAGTGAAAGAAAAATATTGTAGGAGGGTTAGAAATGAAAGTCAAATTGGTAGTTACTAACGAAGTAATTGAAGTATACGAAAATGAAACATTATACCAGATACTGATGAGAGTACATAAAAACGATTATTTTAAATATTTGGGTGCTAAGGTAAACAATAAGCTTAAGGGACTTTGCAGCAGGGATTTTAAAGAAAATGATAAAATAGAATTTATTGATATTACTAATTCCGATGGTCATAGAATTTACGTTCGCACATTGTCATTAATTTATGTTAAAGCATGCAAGGAAGTATATAATGATATAGATGTATCTATTAATTATTCATTAAATAAAGGACTTTATACGGAGCTTCAATACAAAAATTTAATTACAAAGAAACACCTCAATGCCATAAAAAATAAAATGAAGGATATTATTGATGCAAAAAAAACCATTACAACTTACTTTTTAAGTGTTGACAAGGCAACCGAAGTATTTTCTGCTCAGGGTATGATGGATAAGGTTGAAATGCTTAATTATTGGGACAAGGACTCAATAAGGGTTTATGAATTGGATGGTTATTATGATACTTTTTACGGATATCTTGCTCCAAATACAGGATTTGTCAATAAATTTGACTTAAGATTATTTTATCCCGGAATTATATTAAATTATCCTACTCGTGAAAGCAATTTTGAACTTCCTGAATATATTGAACAAAAGAAACTATCTAAAGTATTTAAGGAAGCTGAAGATTGGGGCGAAATAATGGATGTGGCATATGTGGGGGCATTGAACAAAAAAATTGTCAACAATACTATAAGTGATATGATAAGGGTTAACGAGGCACTTCACGAAAAAAAGATTGCATATATTGCAGATGAAATTACCAGTGATAAAAATATAAAAATAGTACTTATTGCAGGCCCTTCTTCCTCGGGAAAAACAACTTTTGCACAAAGATTGTCAATTCAACTGAGAGTAAACGGCAAAGAAACCTATGCAATTTCCCTGGATGACTATTTTGTTGACAGGCATTTAACTCCACGGGACGAAAATGGCGATTTGGATTTTGAAACTATCGATGCTTTAGATTTGGACCTTTTTAATGAGCAGCTTATTGATTTAATGGCAGGAGAAAGAGTTCAAATACCTGTATATAATTTTAAGGAAGGAAAAAGAGAATATACCAGGGAACCTGTGAAATTAACAAGTGACCATATTATAATAATTGAAGGAATTCACGGGCTAAATGATGAGCTTACAAAGAATATTCCCCAGGTCAATAAATTTAAAGTGTACATAAGTGCATTGACACAGCTGAACATTGACCGCCATAATAGAATTGCAACATCCGATTTACGACTGTTAAGGCGGATAGTGAGAGATTACACTCACAGGGGGAACAATGCTGTAAGAACCATTGAATTATGGGATAATGTGGTAAGAGGCGCAGAGAAATATATTTTCCCTTACCAAGAAAATGCGGATGCAATATTTAACTCTGCATTAGTTTATGAACTGTGTGTTCTAAAAAAATATGCAGAGCCAATTATAATGGAAATTGACGAGGACAGCAGTTTTTATTCTGAAAGACAAAGGCTTCTTAAATTTTTAAGCTACTTCCTTCCCATTGAAGACGAAAGTGCTATTCCTAATAATTCAATATTAAGGGAGTTTATTGGAGAAAGTTGTTTTAGATAA
>JAQVRY010000018.1:2694-21353 GCA_028700795.1 Tissierellia bacterium
CAGTTTTTATTCTGAAAGACAAAGGCTTCTTAAATTTTTAAGCTACTTCCTTCCCATTGAAGACGAAAGTGCTATTCCTAATAATTCAATATTAAGGGAGTTTATTGGAGAAAGTTGTTTTAGATAAGATGCCCTAACCCTATTTTTTTAAGCCAAGGTGCAGAAAAAATAGTGGTAGGTCATTCGCAACGAGTTCCCAATTTATGCGACGTTAGGAGTAAATAAATTGGTGAACGAGACTGCGAAATAACAGAATTTAATAGATGAGATCCTTCGCTATCGCTCAGGATGACAATCACAGAGCATAGTCGTTTATCGTGGTATTGTAAACACGTGATAATTCTGAGGGCTTACAAGTCATTTAAGTCGATTTTTCCTCTTTTCATTCCTACAGACAGGCATAGACCTATGGATATCATGTTTACAAGCATGAATGTACCACCATAGCTTATAAATGGAAGAGGGATTCCTGTTACAGGCATCAACCCCATTGTCATTCCTATATTTTCATAAATATGGAATAAAAACATTGCGGTAATGCCTGTTACTATTAGTGAGCCAAACATATTGGCAGCATTTCTTGCTATTCGTATAAGTCTGTATAATAAGACAGCATACAGACATAAAAGAACCAACCCTCCCATAAGACCTAATTCTTCGCCTATTACGGCAAAAATGAAATCTGTTTCCTTTGTTGGAAGGTATCCTAATTGATTTTGTACACCCTTATACAAACCTCTTCCATATATCATTCCCGAGCCTATGGCAGTTTTCGACTGTATTACGTGGTAGCCTTTGTCATCAGGGTCTAATTCCGGATATAAAAAGGTTACAATTCTGTCAAAGCGAAAATCATCACCTAATGTATAATCCTTCATTATTTGAAAAAATATACTAACCCCCACAATTAACAGTATCAAGCCGACAATCATAAAAAACAGCACATACTTTCTGTCTATACCGGCAATATAAATCATTATTGCTGTAAAAAACATAAATACCAAGGCTGTTCCTAAGTCTGGCTGCATTAAAATCAATGCAACAGGTAAAAATGCAAATAACAGGACTTTTAACAGCACTATAGGATGGTTAATATTTTCTTTATTAATATCAATAAATTTAGCTAAAGAAATTATAACACCGAATTTTGCGATTTCAGAAGGCTGAAAAACTACACCTCCTATTTCTATCCATGAACGCACATCTCCCCATTCGGGAGCTTCCACTGGATTTATTAAGGTGTACAAAAGAAGTAAATTTGTCAAAACATAAATAGGTATATAAAAATTTCCGTATAAATCATAATCAATTAGAACCAAC
The DNA here is from genome assembly GCA_028700795.1 of Tissierellia bacterium. Taxonomy (GTDB): domain Bacteria; phylum Bacillota; class Clostridia; order Tissierellales; family Sedimentibacteraceae; genus Sedimentibacter. The sequence goes on from JAQVRY010000018.1 coordinate 4,015, forward strand.
ACTAATAAAGCACCAATACCCAGTGCAAAAGCTATTATTTGTGTTTTTAAAAATGGTTGGCTTCCAACAGCTTTACTCATTGTGGCACTGTTTATTACTATAAATCCATATATACTTAATAAAATTGTTGTAATCAACAATATAAAGTCAAACCTCTTTATTTTGCTTTCTTTTTTAAACATATTTTCTCCATTTTTTGTGGTATTATTGCTAAGGAATAAACATAGCGTTAGGCTATTTGGTTTATCCCTATTATATCATATCTTAAAACAATGGAAAACAAATATTTCATGAATTATGTTCTTTATATTAGAACAAATGTATGCTATAATTTTATATAATAATCGAAAGGGTGAAATATGTTAATACTTGGAATAGACCCGGGGCTGGCAATATCAGGCTACGGAATATTAAATTATGCAGGGAATAAATTTGAAGTAATAGATTATGGTTGTATATTGACTGAAAGCAGTGAAGAATTTCCCAAAAGGCTTAAAACTATTTATGACAGTTATATATCTCTTTTAGATATGTACAAGCCTGAAGCCGTTGCAATTGAGGAATTGTTCTATAATAAAAACGTAAAAACAGCAATGGCAATTGCTCAGGCAAGGGGAGTGCATCTGCTGGCTGCGGAGAATAAAAATATTCCCCTTTATGAATATACACCTCTTCAAATAAAGCAGGGAATAGTGGGATACGGAAGAGCTGAAAAAAGACAGGTGCAGGAAATGGTAAAAGTAATACTGAAATTAAAAGAAATTCCAAAGCCTGACGATGCAGCCGATGGTTTGGCGGCAGCAATTTGTCATGCTCATTCACTGAAATTTGCAGAAAAATTTAAAATTACTAAATATTGAGGGTAAAAATGATAAGTTATATAAAGGGCGAGGTAGTTAAAAAGGGTATTGATTACATAATTTTAGACAACAACAATATTGGATATTACATAAGTACTTCTCTTACTACACTGAATAAAATCAGCGAAAAAGAAAAAGTTCTTATTATTACATATATGCATATAAGGGAAGATATTATGGCCTTATATGGATTTTTAACTGCTGATGAAATTGATTTGTTTAAAAAATTAATTACTGTTAACGGAATAGGACCTAAGGCAGGACTTTCTGTATTGTCAACCTATGAAGCAAATACTGTAAAAGAAATTATTTTAAAAGAAGATGTGACAAGTATGTCTAAAGTTCCAGGTGTTGGCAAAAAGACAGCTAGCAAAATAATTTTAGAGCTTAAAGACAAGGTTGGTTCAGTAGATGAACTTCAAGGAAGCGAAATTGTTATCAACAATGAAATGTCTGACGTAGTTGATGCATTAGTTGCTTTAGGGTTTAGCTCTATTGAGGTTAAGAGGACCTTGGATAATATGGATATAACCGGTAAGTCTGAAAACGACATAATTAAAGAAGCACTAAAAAATATGAACAGGCAGGGATAATATGTTTGAAAGAGAAAATGAAATAGTATCAGGCACTTTTAATTCCGGAGAAGAGGAATTAGAGCTCAGCTTAAGACCTCAAAAGCTTTCTCAATATATAGGGCAGAATAAAGTAAAAGAAGTTTTGAATATATTTATAGAATCTGCCAAAATGAGAGCTCAGCCTCTTGACCATGTATTGCTTTCAGGTCCTCCCGGTTTGGGGAAGACTACATTAGCCAATATTATATCCAATGAGTTAGGAGTTAATATAAGGGTAACTTCAGGACCTGCAATTGAAAGAGCAGGTGATTTAGCTGCAATACTTACTAATTTAAATGAAAATGATGTATTGTTTATTGATGAAATTCACAGACTTAATAAAGTTGTAGAAGAAATAATGTATCCGGCATTAGAAGACTTTGCCCTTGATATAATAATAGGAAAGGGTCCTTCGGCAAGGTCAATAAGACTTGATTTGCCTAAATTTACACTTATTGGGGCAACAACCCGTTCCGGCATGCTGGCATCTCCTTTAAGGGACAGGTTTGGAGTTATGTGCAATTTGGATTTCTATGAGCCGGAAGATTTAAAGAAAATTGTATTGCGCTCTGCAAGTATTATAAATATTGAAGTTAACGAAAAAGGAGCAAATGAAATTGCAAAACGTTCAAGAGGAACTCCTCGAATAGCCAACAGACTATTGAAAAGGGTCAGAGATTATGCAATTGTTAAAGGCGAAGGTATAATAGATTTAAAAACTGCAGACGAAGCTCTTAAAATGCTTGAAATTGACGAAATAGGATTAGATAAATTAGACAGGCGAATTTTAAACACTATAATTGATTTTTACAAGGGAGGCCCTGTAGGTCTTGACACATTGGCAGCTTCCATAGGAGAGGAAAAAGGTACAATAGAAGATGTTTATGAGCCCTATCTTCTGCAGATAGGATATTTAAACCGCACACCAAGGGGAAGAGTTGTTTCTGAATTAGGCTACAAGCATGTTAAAAAAACAAGAAAAAAAGAAGATCAAATTAACTTGTTAGAGGATGATTATGAAAAAGAACTTGATTAAACTATTTATTATAACTGCTTTGCTGACTTTTTTATTTTCAACAACGGCTTTTAGTAAAACTCAGGATGACATATATGTAAGGGTAAGAATTAGATATCCCAGACTTTTTAACGAGCAGGTATCATTTGAAGGTTATGATGAAATTATTTTATATGATGATGAAGATGAATTGTTCAGCCTTGATAATGCTCTTACATTAAGAATTGATTCGTATTATACAGGAAATTATTATTTATCGGACGAAAGCCAAGGTATCCATGGTCCGTACCATACAGTGCTGCCGGATGAAATATATTCTTCCTATGAAGAAGCTAATATGAAAGCAGAAGAATTAACAGAAGAATTTGATAGTGAGTTTTATCCTTATTTGATTGAAGGCGGATATATTATTGCCGGAGGAAACTTTGCGGATAAAAGCTCTTCACAAGAGTTAGCGGAAGAATTAAGTGATGAAGGCTACAATGCAGAATCAATTAATGGTAACCTAAAAAACATAATTGCATATAACAAAAAAAACAAACCTGTATTCATGTATGAAAAGGACATGCCTGTTTATTTTTCTTCGTACAACGCAGATGAAGAATATGAAATGATTAAGGTTGACAACAGAGCCTACAGAGGAAGAATAGCACTGAATATAATTGACGACGTCAGGCTTTTAACTATAAATCATGTAGAGCTTGAAAATTACCTGTATGGAGTTGTTCCAAATGAAATACCTTCATCTTGGGGAATTGAGTCATTGAAGGCTCAAGCTTTAGCTGCAAGAACCTATGCTTTGTACAACATTAAACCAAGGCAAATCTATGATATGGAAGACAATCAAAACAGTCAGGTGTATATGGGTTATGATTATGAAAAGACTTCTACCAACAGAGCTGTGGATGAAACTGAAGGACAAATGATTTATTATGAAGGCGAATTAATTCAGGCATTTTATCATTCAACCAGCGGCGGGTCTACAGAAAACTCTGAAAATGTCTGGTATGAGGAGCTTCCGTATTTAAGAAGTGTAAATGATGAATTCTCAAATGATTCAGGCTCACCTCATACCACATGGCAGACTACATATTATAAGGAAGACATAATAAGAAATTTAAATCTTGATGAAAATGACGTAGATGAATTGTACGGAATCCAAATAAAGAAGGTTTCTGAAAATAACAGAGTTATTGAATGTATATTTTTAACCGATGCGGGGGAAATTTCATATAAGAAGGAAAATGCAAGGCTTCTATTAGGATTGAAAAGCTCTTGGTTTTCTATAGTAAATGGGAATTCATTTTACTTTGCAACCGAATACTTTCCTATAATTGAAAATCAGAAAGATGAAACTCCGCCATCAAGAGGAGTACTTGATTTAATAACAGAAGAGGAAACAGAAGAACCAATAAGTGAAATAGAGTTTGAAATGGGAAGTATTGCCGGTAACTATGCAATGACCTCTAATGGAATAAAAAAAATTAACAGGGAAAAATTATCCTTTATAAGTTCAAATGGTGTAGCTACAGTAGATGCTAATTCTGAGCAATATAATTTTGAAGGAAGAGGCTGGGGACATGGTATTGGAATGAGCCAGTACGGAGCTAAACAAATGGCTGAAGAAGGATATACCTATGATGAAATATTACAATATTATTATACCGGAGTAACTATTAAATGATAAATTTTAAAACAAGCGACTTTTATTACGAGCTGCCTGAAAGGCTCATAGCTCAGACACCGATTAAGGAAAGAGACCATTCAAGGCTTTTGGTGCTTGACAAGAAAACCGGAAAAATTGAGCATAAGAATTTTTTTAATTTAACTGAATATTTAAATGCAGGAGACTGCTTAGTAATTAACGATACCAAGGTTCTGCCTGCAAGATTATTTGGAAATAAAAAAGATACGAAGGCTTTAATAGAAATTCTTTTGCTTAGAAGAATAGATGATAAACAGTGGGAAATATTAGTTAAGCCCGGTAAAAAGGCAAGAATAGGGACAGAAATTGTTTTTGAAGAAAAATTACTTACGGGTAAAATTGTAGATATCCTTGAAGAAGGCAATAGAATAATTAAATTTGAATATGAGGGTATTTTTGAAGAAATATTGGATAAATTAGGGGAAATGCCGCTGCCGCCCTACATACACGAGAAACTGCAGGATAAGGACAGATATCAGACTATCTATGCAAAACACTTAGGCTCTGCAGCTGCTCCAACTGCAGGACTTCATTTTAATGACAGACTGCTTGAAGAAATAGAAAAACAGGATGTAAATATTGCAAGGCTTACCTTGCATGTGGGGCTTGGAACATTCAGACCTGTAAAGACCGAATATATTAATGAGCACATAATGCATTCAGAGTATTTTGAATTAAACAAAAGCGAAGCAAATAAAATTAATACTGCCAAACAAACAGGCCACAAGGTTATAACCGTAGGTACTACAAGCGTTAGAACATTGGAAACCATTGCTGATGACGAAGGAATTGTAAATGAAAGCAAGGGATGGACAAATATTTTCATATATCCCGGCTATAAATATAAGGTGGTGGATTCTTTAGTAACTAACTTCCATCTTCCGGAATCAACTTTGATTATGCTAGTAAGCGCATTAGCAGGAAAGGAAAATATTATGAAGGCATACAGTGAAGCAGTAGAGAAAGAATACAGATTTTTCAGCTTCGGTGATGCAATGTATATAAAATAGGTGAATTATGTTTAAGTTTGAACTAATAAAAGAATCTAAGGAATGCAAGGGAAGATTAGGGAAAATATATACTCCCCACGGGATTATAGAAACACCCGTATTCATGCCTGTGGGAACAAAGGGAACAGTTAAGGCAATGACGCCTGAAGAATTAAAAGAGCTAAAGGCTGAGATTATATTAGGAAATACTTACCACTTGTATTTAAGGCCAGGGCATGAATTAATAAAGGAAGCAGGAGGACTTCACAAATTTATGAACTGGGACGGTCCGATTTTAACCGACAGCGGTGGATTTCAGGTTTTCAGTTTGGGAGACTTAAGAAAAATAAGAGAAGAAGGCGTTGAGTTCCGCTCACACATAGATGGCTCAAAGCATTTCATAAGTCCTGAAGTCTCCATGGAAATACAAAATTATTTAGGCTCTGATATAATGATGGCATTTGATGAGTGTGCGCCATATCCTGCAGATTATGAATATGTTAAAAAGTCTATGGAAAGAACAACCCGCTGGGCGAAAAGGTGCAAGGAATATCACAAAAATACAAAAATCCAAGCTTTATTTGGGATTGTTCAGGGTGGAATGTACAAGGAGTTAAGGATTGAAAGTGCTAAACAGATTACTGATATTGAGTTTCCGGGGTATGCGGTAGGAGGCTTGAGTGTAGGAGAGCCAAGAGAGCTGATGTGCGAAGTTATGGACTATACAGTCGAGCTATTACCAAGGGATAAACCAAGATATTTAATGGGTGTTGGGAGCCCTGATTATTTGTTTGAAGCTGTTGAAAGAGGAATAGATATGGCAGACTGTGTACTGCCTACAAGGATGGCAAGGCACGGTGCATTTTTAACAAGCAAGGGACAGATTACAATCAAGAATGCAAAATATAAAAATGATTTCAGTCCCATCGACGAAAACTGCAGCTGCTACACTTGCAGAAATTATTCAAGAGCTTATCTAAGGCATCTATTTGGCGAAAAAGAAATATTGGGTGCAAGGCTTGCATCAATACATAATTTATTTTTCTTGATTAATTTAATGAAAGGTATTAGAATAAGTATAGCAGAAGATAATTTCATGAAATTTAAAAGCGAATTTTATGAAAATTATGGATATAAAAAAACTTAGGAGGAATCATGCCACAGGAATATAGCGGAATAATAATGTTGGTCATTTTCTTTGCGATAATGTATTTCACAATGATAAGACCACAAAAAAAGAGAGAAAAAGAAACCAAAGCAATGAGAGACAGCTTGTCAACAGGGGATGAAGTAATAACCATCGGCGGTATTCACGGAAAAGTTGTTAAAGTGAACGATGAACTTGTTACTATAGAAATGCCTTTTGCTAAACAAAGAATCGAGTTTTCTAAATGGGCAATAGGAAGTGTTATTAAGAAGGGCAAAGAAAAAGTAGCTCAAGAAGCAGTAGAAGAAATTGAAGAAACTGTTGATGATAAAGAAGAGGACAAATAAAAAAGAGCTGATTTGCTCTTTTTTTATTTTCTATCTTTAAAACTGCTATTTTTTAAAGATTTTCTTCCCCATTACAATTATTTCATGCGAAAGTAAGGGAACCATTGATAATAAAATCAGGTTTATCCATTCCCTTAGCGACAGTTGACTTGTTTCAAACACTTCCGTAAGGAAAGGAATTTCCGTTACAAGTATCTGCAGCAATAAACCTCCTGTAAATGCTCCAATCATAGCAAGATTATCAGTATGACTTATTTGGAATAATGATTTATCATAATTTCTCATACCTATGGCATGGAAAAGCTGAGAAACTCCAAGGGTTGTAAATGCATAAGTTTGAGCATGCCTTATTATATCAGGCAAATCTGCATCTTTTATTACAAGAACACCATTGAACAAATCTCTGATGTTTCCTAAAGTTGCGGGTATACCTGCTTCATTTAAATGGATGACGGGCGACCATAAAAAGGCTCCCAATGTTAATGCTGCAATCATTATTCCGTTATAAAAGGTAAATGCCAAACCTCCGTGAGCAAACAAAGATTCATTTGGGTCTCTCGGTTTCTCATTCATAATATCTCTGCTTTTAGGGTCAACTCCTAAAGCTAAAGCAGGAAGTGAGTCAGTTATCAGGTTAACCCATAGGATGTGTATGGACTGCAATGGTGCAATAAGTCCCGCTGCAATAGCCGAAAACATCGATATAACTTCACCAAAGTTGGAAGATAGCAAGAATAGAACTGTCTTCTTAATATTTCCGTAAATACCTCTTCCTTCCGCAACAGCCTTTTCTATAGTGGCAAAATTATCATCTGTAAGAACCATGTCGGAAGCACCTTTGGCAACATCAGTTCCAGTGATACCCATGGCAACACCTATATCTGCTGCTTTTAAGGATGGAGCATCGTTAACGCCGTCTCCTGTCATTGAAACTATGCTTCCGTTTGATTTAAATGCTTTTACTATCATTACTTTGTGCTCCGGTGATACTCTTGCAAAAACTCTGATGTCACATACTCTTTCATTTAATTGCTCCTGAGTCAGCTCATTCAATTCGGTCCCGGTGATGCATTGAGCTTCATCCTCTGCAATACCCAGTTCTTTGGCAATAGCAAGAGCAGTATCCTTGTGGTCTCCGGTAATCATTATTGTTCTGATACCGGCCTTTTTTAAAGTTTTTACAGAAGCCTTGGCTTCAGGACGAGGAGGGTCTATCATTCCTACTAATCCCACAAATGTAAGAGCTTCTTCGCTTGCTGAATCATCATCTTCTTTAATTCCAAGAGCCAACACTCGAAGAGCACCTTTTGCCATTTCTGAGGCAGCCTTGTTTATATTTTCAATATGGATGTCATTTATGTCTATTGTTTCACCATTTATATAAACTTTATTACATCTTTTTAAAAGTATGTCCATAGCACCTTTAGTGTAACTCATAACCTTGCCTGATTGGTCCTTATGGACTGTAGTCATTAATTTTCTTGCGGAATCAAAGGATTGCTCATTGATTCTTGGGTTTGTTTCTTCCAAACCTTCTCTTGATATATTAATTTTGTCTCCCATATCCAAAAGTGCTAACTCTGTTGGGTCGCCTATTCTTGTATTGTTTGCTGTTGATGCATCATTGCACAGAATAAAGCCGTCTAAGAACAATTTGTTATTTTCATAAGATAAGTCATCTGTATCTTTGATTTCTCCATCCAAATATACTTTGGTTACTGTCATTTTATTTTGAGTAAGAGTACCTGTTTTATCTGAACATACAATGCTGACTGCGCCCAATGTTTCAACTGCAGGAAGCTTTCGGACAATGGTATTTACCTTTACCATCCTGGTAACACCAAGTGCCAGTACTATTGTTACAACGGCTGTGAGACCTTCAGGCACAGCAGCAACGGCTAATGCAATGGCCGTTATGAACATTTCGATTATGTCTCTTCCTTGCAGAACAGCTATTCCAAACATAGCTACAACTATAACTACAGCAACTATACCTAATACTTTTCCCAAGTCATTCAGCCTTTTTTGAAGAGGAGTTAGTTCTTCGGTACTTTCATTAATCATTGCAGCTATTTTTCCTATTTCAGTGTCCATTCCGGTATAAACTACAACACCCTCACCACGGCCGTATGAAACGCTTGTAGATGAAAACGCCATATTTAAGCGGTCTCCTATTCCAACTTCCTTATCAGTCACAAGTTCTGCATTTTTGTCAACAGGCACGGATTCTCCCGTTAAAGCAGATTCTTCGATTTTTAAATTTACTGACTGAATAAGTCTTAAGTCGGCAGGTATGATTCGACCTGCTTCAAGTATTACCACATCTCCTACAACCAGCTCGCCAGCAGGTATTTCCATTACCCTGCCCTCACGCCTGACCATTGCATTGGGGCTTGAAAGATTCTTCAAAGCTTCAAGGGCAGCTTCTGCTTTTGATTCTTGAACCATACCTATTACTGCATTCAATAATACAACCAATAAAATTATTATTGCATCTGTTATTTCGTTTAGTGCTATGGATATTGCTGCAGCTGCAAACAATATGTAAATCAGTGTATCCTTTAGTTGAGCTAAGAACATCTGCAGCTTTGTTTTTCCCTTTTTCTCAACTAATGCATTAGGACCGTCTGATAACAGCCTCTTTTTTGCTTCCTCTTGGCTTAAACCGGTACTTTGAACTGTGTTTAATTCTTCGCATGTTTCTATTATGCTTTTTAAGTAATACATTGTTTACTCCTTTAAGATTATTTACGACCCTTTAATAAAAAAAACTTTTAGTATATCCAGAAAATTTAGACATACCAAAAGTCTCGTTACCTAAGTTACCCGAGGATTTCCAGCCAGAATACATATATTCCGTGTTGTTGACTGGAAATTTTAAACTACTCCCTTTTAGTATGATAACTTTATCAAATGTAGAAATTATTGTCAAGCATTATTATTCAATGTTCTTTTTTATTTTTGTATGAATATTATTTAGTAAGCAATGCTCAAGGAGGAATTATGAAATTAGGTAAATTGTTTAAATATTCTCTGTTTTTATTTATTTTATCTTTAATAATCTTTTTTATACTGACTGTTTATATATATTATTTTTCAAGAAATCCCGGTTTGGAAATAGTCTATAGCTTCATTGTTCCAATATGCATATTTGCAGCTTCCATGTTGTATTCAAGAAGTGTTCATGAAAAGGGACTATTAAGAGGAATTGAAATTTGGATAGTATATTTTGCAATAGTGTTATTGATAAAAGTCTTATTTAGATATCCGTCTGAAATAAGAATACTTTACAATGGGGTAATTCTCGTTATGTCAATATTAGGGGGAATTGTCGGTGTAAATATGAAAAACAATAGTATTAAAAGTTAATGGGAAAATGATAAAAATATCGCTCACGGTTTCGGACACGAATAATTCTAATAGCTCATTCTGCCTAAAAATCCTACAGCTTGCAAACTCACTTCGTTCAAACAATGCAAGCTGTTTAACGGATTTTTAGACTGTATTCGCTAAGAATTATAGTCGTGTCCTGCAAATGTTCGCTGACGTTTTTATCATTTTTCTTAGGAAACTGTGAATAGTTAAAAAAAAAACTTTAAAATAACCTCAGCTAATGCTATAATCTATTAAGCTTATAAGGAGGTTGTAATGAAATACATAAAAACACTTAATAAAACCAAGTTAACAGATAACATAAGCGTAAAGGGCTGCGGAGAATGTCAGACATCATGTCAGTCAGCCTGCAAGACATCCTGCACAGTTGGAAATCAAAAGTGTGAGTATGACCTAACCCAATTTCTTCGACTAGAGGGAAAAAGAAATTGATGGTAGGTCAACCGCACAGAATGTCAAATTTGTGCGACGCAAGGAGCTAACAAATTTGTAGCATTCCCCTGCGTAGGGGAAGGGGGACACATTGTCCCCATTTTACTTTGAAGCATATTTTTGGAGGGAAAATGATACATATATTTAATATAAAAGATTTATATTTTGCAGTAGACACAAACAGTGGATTGGTACATGCTGTTGAGAAAATAATATATGACTTATTAATGAATGAAATATTTAAGGATGAAAATAAATATAGTGAGTTATACAGTGAATACGGAGAAGATTCAGTTTTAGAAGCTCTATCAGAAATACAATACTTAATTGATAATAAAATGCTTTATACAGAAGAAATTAAATATGAAAATAAAATTAAGCCAGTAATTAAAGCAATGTGTTTAAATATGACCCACGACTGCAATTTAAGATGCGAATACTGCTTTGCCTCACAAGGCACATATAATGGAGAAAAGGCATTTCTTAGTTTTGAAACAGGGAAAAAGGCTTTTGATTACTTGGTGAAAAGCTCAGGGAATCGAAGAAACTTAGAAGTAGATTTCTTCGGCGGAGAGCCACTTATGAATTTTGACACTATCAAGAAATTGGTTGATTACGGAAGAAGTTTGGAAAAGGAATATAACAAACATTTTAGATTTACTGTTACAACCAATGGTGTTCTGCTAAATGAAGAAAAGATAAACTATATTAATGAAAATATGGACAATGTGGTTTTAAGTATTGACGGAAGAAAAGAAACAAACGACAGAATGCGTAAAACCATAAATGGAAAAGGAAGCTACGACTTAATAATTGATAATTATAAAAAGTTCATCGTCAAAAGGGGAAACAAGGATTATTTTGTAAGAGGAACCTACACTTCAAATAATTTAGATTTTTGTGAAGATATTATACATATGAGAGAATCAGGTTTTGATAAAATTTCTGTAGAGCCTGTTGTTGCTAAACCTGATGAAAAATATGCACTTAAAGAAGAGCATGTGGAGATATTAAAAAAGGAATATGAAAAATTAGCCGAATATTTTATTCAATCAAATAACGATAAAAATAAAAGGTTTCAATTTTTTCATTTTAATATTGAATTAGACGGCGGTCCCTGCATTTATAAAAGGTCTATCGGCTGCGGAGCAGGAACGGAATATGTTGCAGTAACTCCGGCAGGTGAATTATATCCATGTCATCAGTTTATAGGAACCGAAGAATTTATTATAGGAAATGTTGATGAAGGTATTACTAATCAGGTTGTTGTAGATAAATTTAAAAATATTTCAGTAAATGATAAACCTGTGTGCAGAAATTGCTGGGCAAAATACTTCTGCAGCGGAGGCTGTCATGCCAACGCATATAATTTTAACAAGGACTTCAGTATCCCCTATGATGTTGGATGTGAGTTAGAAAAAAAACGGGTAGAGTGTTCAATATATATTAAAACCAAGTGTTACAATTGATAGTGGTTAGATTTTTATCATTTTCTTAGGAGACTTGATTAGTAGCGGCAAATTGTTAAGTTTTATGTAAATAACTAAAAAACAGTGGCAATTGTATATGGTAATATAGTATAATACAAATAGAATAAAAATTAATTACTAGAGAGGAGTATTAATATGCAAATTGGTTTTATAGTAATTCTTATAATGGCGATTTTTGTTACAATTTTTGCAATACAAAATGGTGATTTTGTTGCAGTTGATTTGTTTTTTGCCAGATATCAAATGCCTTTAGCTGTAATAATGTTGATTTGCTTAGTCCTTGGAGCTGTTATGATATTAATATTAGGCACTACAAGACAATTTAAGAAAAGGTCCGAGCATAAGGAATTAGTGAACAAGATCAGAACTCTTGAAGGTGAAAATGCTAAATATGGAATAGATATAAAAACATTAGAATCTGAAAAATCTCAATTTCAAACAAAATTAGAAGCATTTGAAACGGAAAAACAAAACCTTCAGAATGAAATTGTAGAGTTCAGCGAAAAAGTCACTCTGCTTGAGGATAAAACTAGATTACAGGAAGAAGAATTAGTTGTTAAAAACCAAGAAATTGAAATGTTAAAAGCTCAAAATATTGATGAAATCAAAGAGGACACAGAAATTACAGATGAAGGTGCTATACAGATAAACAATGAAGACAGTGAAGTTGAAAGTCAATGAATATAATAATGATGAAATTGAAAGAATCAGCAAAAGGTTTAATCTTTCAAAAACATCTTCAAAAATACTATTAAACAGAAATATTAAATCTTTTGATGATATAGAAGAATTTCTTGACCCCGACTTCAAATATTTTGAAAGAGCTGAAAATTACAAAGATTTACATAAGGGCTGCAAGAGAGTTATTGAAGCAGTCAAAAATAATGATAGGATTTTAATTTACGGCGACTACGATGTTGATGGTGTAACTTCTATCAGCCAGTTTGTTGTTTTTTTAAAAAGGGCAGGTGCCGATGTTAATTATTATGTTCCGGAAAGAGAAAGCGAAGGATATGGTATAAGCTCTGACTTTGTGAACAGTGTTAAGATCGGTGAAATAAATTTTGAACTGCTGATAACTGTTGACTGCGGCATAGCTGATATTGCAAAGGTTGATGAAATTACAAGGCTTAATAAAGATGTAATTATAATAGACCATCATGAGAGCAGGGAAGTGCTTCCTAATGCATATGCCATAATTAATCCAAAGCAAAAAGATTGTCCGTCGGAAAACAAGCATTTATGTGCATCCGGGCTATCTTTTAAATTTTTGATAAATTTAAACAAGTTCTTGAAAATAGAAAATATTGAGGATGTGTTGCTGGAATATGCATGCTTAGGCACTATTGCTGACATAGTGGATTTGGTAAAAGACAATAGAATTATTGCCTGTCAAGGGTTAAATAAAATAAATAATACAAAAATCACAGGACTTAAAAAGCTAATTGAAGTATCAGGTATAAAGGACGGATTAATTAAATCCTATCACATAGGTTTTTTGCTGGCTCCACGGATTAATGCATCAGGAAGAATGGATACTGCAAAAAAAGCAATTAAGCTCATGCTTACAAATGATGAAGATGAAGCAGAAAAGCTTGCATTGGAGTTAGAGAGTTTAAACAATGCGAGAAAAGAAGCAGAAAGTTTAATATTTAAAGAAGCAGTTGAGAAAATTGAATCTGATTTTCTATATAAAAACAATGTAATAGTAGTGTACGGAGATAACTGGCATGAAGGAGTGCTTGGTATTGTTGCTTCAAGGCTTACTGAAAAATATAATAAGCCGTGTGTTGTAATATCTGTCAAGGATGGAATAGGAAAAGGCTCGGCTCGAAGCTTAGAGCATGTTGATATATTTGAATCATTTAAGTCTAACGATAGTTATCTGGAAAGGTACGGAGGTCACAAATTAGCGGCAGGTCTGACTATTTTAGAAAAAAATATAAGCATATTTACAAATGAATTGAATAATTATATTGGTTCTAATATTAATGAAGAATATTATCAAATAAAAGTAGATGCAATATTGAATATATCAGACATAAATTTCAGGCTTTATGATGAAATTAACAAATTTGAGCCTTTTGGTTCAGGTAATCAAAAACCCTTATTAGCTCTAAGAGATGTGTCATTAAAAAATATCAGGAAGGTGGGCAAAGAAGGAAAACATATAAGCTTTATGCTATCAAAGGAAGGACAGCATATTTCAGTTATAGGATTTAATAAAATAGCGATGCTCGAAAAAGTGCTTTCCATGCCTCATTCCTACATCGTATCTTTAAGCGAAAATATATATAATGATAATAGAAGCATACAGCTTTTATTACATGACGTAGAGGAGCAAGAAGAATTTGATTACAAAATTAATGTTGAAAAACTGAAAACATTGGAGTTCCTGATTAATAAAACAAAATCTAAAATAATTAAAACGGATATATTTTTACTTGTAGAAAAACTTAATAAAAGATATAATACAAAAATAACGGCAGAGGAAATAATATGCATGTTAAAAAAGGCTGACAATATTCAATATGCTTTAAAAAATGACATATTGTATATAAAAAAATAAATGCATGGAGGAAGATATGGATTTAAAGGGAAAAATTCGTGTTATAGAGGACTTTCCAACTAAAGGGATTAGTTTTAAAGATATTACAACTTTGCTGAAAGATTCTGAAGCACTGTATGAATGCATCAATGAAATGGCAGACAGGTTTAAGGATGTTCATATTGATATGATTGCAGGACCGGAATCAAGAGGCTTTATATTTGCCACACCTCTTGCATATTTGTTAAAAACAGGATTTGTACCTGTAAGAAAGCCAGGGAAGCTTCCGGCAGAAACAATTAAATATGAATATGAATTGGAATACGGCACAGATTCTTTGGAAATACATAAGGATGCTATTACTAAAGGACAGAAGGTACTGATTATTGATGACTTATTAGCTACGGGAGGAACCATGTATGCTACTGCAAAATTGGTAGAAAAATTAGGTGGAGAAGTTGCAGGACTTGGTTTTCTAATAGAGCTTAAGGATTTAAACGGAAGAGAAAAACTCAAAGAATATAGGGTGGAATCATTAATAACATATGATGAATAAGACTGTGAGATCCCCTCAAGGATGCAGGTGAGTTATGCTAGGTAATATTATTAATCAAATCGAATCATACAATCCAAATGCTGATTTGGATATTGTTGTTAAAGCATATAATTATGCTGAAATTGCACATTCGAATGCGCAAACAAGATTTTCGGGTGAAAGATATTTTATTCATCCATATAATGTTGCGCTTATTTTAGCTGACTTGCATGTGGATGTACAAACTATTTGTGCAGGTCTTTTGCACGATGTTGTGGAAGATACGGGCATAACTTACAGTGAAATAAAAAAAGAATTTGGCAAAGAGATTGCCGATATGGTAGATGGAGTCACAAAACTTAGCAAGGTTAAATACAGAAACAAGGAAGAGCGGCAAGCCGAGTCCTTAAGAAAAATGATAGTGGCAATGTCAAAGGACATAAGGGTGGTTATAATCAAATTAGCCGACCGCCTTCACAATATCAGAACATTAGAGTATATGCCTCAAGAAAAACAATACCAAAAGGCAATGGAAACTATAGAAATATATGCTCCCATAGCAAATCGCTTAGGTATTGCATCCATTAAGTGGGAATTGGAAGACTTAAGCTTAAAATATATAGACCCTGAAGGATATGATGATTTACTAAAAAAGGTTCAGGAAAAAAGCGAGAAAAGAAAAGACTATATTTCTCATATTATAGATATTATTAGCGACAAGCTTGAAGAATCAGCAATGGAAGCTGATATAAAGGGCAGGCCAAAAAGTTTATACAGCATTTATAAAAAAATGTATTACAAAAACAGATCATTTGAACAAATATACGATATGATTGCCATAAGAATTATTGTGGACAATATAAAGGATTGCTACGGGGCATTGGGAATTGTGCATACGCTTTGGAAACCGATACCCGGAAGATTCAAGGATTATATTGCCATGCCTAAACCAAATATGTATCAATCCTTGCATACTACAGTTATAGGACCTGAAGGGGAGCCTTTTGAAATTCAAATAAGAACCTTAGAAATGCACAGAACTGCAGAATATGGTATAGCAGCACACTGGAAATATAAAGAAGGTATAGATGAGACAACAAATTATGAGGAAAAATTAAATTGGCTAAGGCAAATGCTTGAATGGCAGCAGGAAACAAAAGACCCTCAGGAGTTTATGGAAGCATTGAAGATTGACTTATACACAGACGAAGTATTTGTTTTTACACCAAAGGGAGAAGTGGTAAGTTTACCCAAAGGGTCTACACCCATAGATTTTGCTTACAGAGTGCATTCAGCAGTGGGAAATAAGTGCGTTGGAGCAAAGGTTAACGGTAGAATCGTTCCCATTGATACAAAGCTTAAAACAGGAGACCAGGTTGTAGTATTAACATCTCAGTCAAGTGTGGGACCAAGCAGGGATTGGCTGAAAATTGCTGCATCAAGTCAGGCTAAATCTAAAATAAGAAAATTTTTTAAAGATAGAGATAAAGATTTTAATGTTGAAAAAGGGAAAGAATTAGTAGAAAGAGAAATTAAGAAGCAAGGCTATCTAATAGCAGACCTGTTGAAGGAAGACTGGCTTAAAACAGTTGCCGAAAAATACAATATGTCTTCTATCAGCAACCTCTATGCTACTGTAGGCAGCGGAGGCATAACTGAAGGTCAGATGGTAAACAGGCTTAAATTAATATATCTTGAAAAAAATAAAGACAAAATTGAACTTGGAAAAATAGAAAACTTAGAGAAGAACATTTTATCAAAAACACCCCAGAGAATTGAGAGCCATGCATCCGGAGTTATAATAAAAGGTATTGACAATGTTAAGATTCGTTTTTCTAAATGCTGCAATCCTGTCCCGGGGGATGCTATAGTAGGATATATTACAAGGGGCAGAGGAGTTTCAGTTCACAGAGCTGACTGCACAAACATTCATGATTTAAGCGATTCTGATGACCAGAGATTTATTGAAGTTCAATGGGACGATAAAGAAAAAGCCACATTCATAAGCGAGCTCCAGATTAAAGCCTTGGATAGACCAAAGCTGTTACAAGACATAACATCGCTTTATGTAGACGCTAAGCTTAATGCTGTATCACTTAATTTAAGAATCAATAAAGAAAAAGTCGCAATTGTTGATATTGGATTTGAAATAAATGAAACAAAACAAATTGAAGATTTGATAAAAAAAATGAAAAAATTAGACGGAGTATTGGAAGTCTACAGAAATAAAAAATAACCCCGCAGGGGTCATCCTGAGTGATAGC
>JAQVRY010000097.1 GCA_028700795.1 Tissierellia bacterium
CCGTTCTATGGATTATATCGGGAATATTATTTTCAGCATGGATGTTATTTTTTCATATCCTATAACTATAAAAGGACAATTCTTCTAATAGAGATGAATCGTCCTCTCTTATGACATTGGTGCCAGGCACCACCACGGTGTGGCACCAGGGAAAACTAAATTAAATCTTCTTTTGCAAGGACTTCTGCTATTTGCACTGCATTTGTTGCTGCACCTTTTCTTATTTGGTCGCCGCAACACCATAGTACCAATGAATTTTCAGCGCTTATATCCTTTCTTATTCTGCCTACGTATATTAAGTCTTGATTGGATGAATCAAGAGGCATAGGATATTTTCTGTTTTCCAAATCATCGATTAGCTTAACACCTGCTGCTTTTGACAATAGCTCTCTTGCTTTTTCTACAGTTATTTCCTTTTCAGTTTCTATAGTAATTGATTCGGAATGGCTTCTGTAAACCGGAACCCTTACGCATGTACAATTAACTTTTAAGTCGGGGTTGTGAAGTATTTTTCTTCCTTCATTCTGCAATTTCATTTCTTCCTGTGAATATCCCATTTCATCAAAGCTTCCTATTTGAGGAATTACATTGTATGCTATCTGATGCTGGAATGTATTTATTTCTGCAGCTTTTCCTTCACTAATATCCTTAATCTGCTTATCTAATTCTTTTATTCCGTTAACGCCAGCTCCTGATACTGCTTGAAATGTAGAAACTATCATCCTTTTTATTTCAGAGTATTTATTAAGTTCATTTATTGCTGTTAATGCTATAGTTGTTGAACAGTTTGGATTTGATATTATTCCTTTATGATTTTTTACATCCCCTCCGTTAACCTCAGGTACAACCAACGGAACATCATCATATAATCTGAATGCGCTTGAATTATCAACTACAACTGCACCTGCCTTTACGGCTGCAGGGGATAATTTTTCACTTATGTCATTTTCAGCAGCACAAAGAACCACATCAATATTTTCAAAAGATGATTCTGTTGCTTCTTCCACTGCATATTCTTTTCCATTGAATTCAACTAAGTTTCCTGTACTTCTTTTGCTTGCTAAGAGTTTTAAATTATTTATGGGAAAATTCCTTTCTCCCAATACTTTTAGCATTTCTTGTCCTACCGCACCTGTTGCTCCTAAAATTGCTACATTGTATTTTTTCATATCGTCCTCACCTTCTGCAAGCATAACCCTGCTTAAAATATATAAAGATTATTATAACAATAAATTTCAGCTTGTCAAGCTTTTTGTTCTATTTTGTGTGCTACTTTTATGTACACTAATCTTTATTTTGCAAACATCCCTTGAATATTACCTCATCAAATCACTTATATTAAAACAAACGGAACGATTTTTTTATCGTTCCGTTTGTTTTATCGTTCCGTTTTATAATGGGATTTTTTTCAGGCTGCGCCTTACCTAGTTGCCGTCTGTCCTGTGAAAGTCTGCTTTTATCTTCCAGATATTCAGTTCTTTTATTGCCTGCCATACAACATTGTCTTTTTCTATTACTTCTGTTGTATCCCCATTTTTTACTTCAATTTTATAATATAGGCTTACATTTGCCTTATTGTTGTCATTTGCATCTATTTCATAACCGTAAACCTTGAAGTTTAATAGTTTTATATTATCTTCTTCACGAAGTTTTACAAATTCATCAAAATCTTTTACTCTGTCTGCAACTGGAGTCATTAAATATGTGTAGCTGTACCTATTTTGAAGCATGCCGGTTAAATACTTCTCTGCTCCGTCAGAAGGTGATTTTTCTCTGTAATCCAGTTCCCCCTTATCCAGCGGATAGGTGGTTGACTTTTCTTTTTCCGTTAGCATAAAAGCATATGGGTCATAAACATTACTTGGATTCCATATCATATATTCATATACGCCAAGTTCTTTGGCTGCAACTATTTGATCTCTAACTTTGTCAGGACCGTATGCAATTCCATCCCAGTCAAAATCCTGAATCCAAGGTCGTATAATTGGAGGTGTTTCCATAGAAGAATTTTTTTCAATTGACTCTTCCATAGCTCCTTTTACCACCAAGTAAGGATGAGCGTTTGGGTTTTCCAAGTTGTACCATCCCGTTGAATAATGGCTTGGGTAAACCATGGGGCAAATATTATCCACGTGCTCGCCTATCAATATCCAGGTCTGACCTATATCCTCAGGATAATCATCCCATGTCCTTGTAATGAGGCCGAATACATCTGCTCCTAAATTAACATTGTAGGGCTCTAGTTCTTTTCTAGAATATTCTAAAAAGTCAGCAATTGCTTCATCTTTGTCTCTGTCATTTCTTCCGGGAAATTCTGTTATTTTATTGTATGTTTTAGCCCCGTCAGGGAAGCGCACATAGTCAAACTGTATTTCATCAAACCCTAACAGTGATGCTTCCTTGGCAATTGCAATATTATAATCCCATACATATTTATCAAAAGGATTTATCCATGGAATATTCCCACTGTTTGGATCAAGCCATGTCCCGCCGGATTTAAGCTGAATGGAATGTTCCGGACTCTTAACAGCAAAATTCTTGTCCTTAAATGCAACAATTCTGCCTATGGTGTATATATCATATTCATTCAATATTTTTAGCATATTATCTATATCTTTTATTGGAATTGGTGTTTCTTTATTCATATTTTGAACAATTTCCACATTACTGTTATAAGTTATGAACCCGTTATCATCCTTAACATTTATAACTAATCCGTTTATTTCCGTAGCAACTGCTATGCCTACGATACGTTCAAACTTATTTGCTTTTTCAGCACTGTCAAACAATTCCCTTGCTTTTTGAGTATCTTTTTCTTCAAGTGCCTTTACATAAGCACCATAAGCATCGATATTTTCCTTGTTTAAATCATTTCCTGCCGTGTGGCCTGTTGCATACAATGCTTTAACTTCAACGCTCCTTTTATCCCTTTCTTCTTCTATGGGTATCAATGGAACATAAAATTCTTTCATTTGCTCTTTTCTTTGTTTTTCTAATTCTTCTCTTTCAGCAATTCTTTTTTCCAACTCTAATTTTGCTTTTTCTTCTTCTGATATTTCAGGTTCTGATTCTACAATTTCAATGTCCTCTTGATTTGTTTCATCAGGAGGTAGGGGTGTTTTTGCATCTGCATCTGCGGATTCAGTACAAGATGTCAATAACACTATCAATAATAATAATAAAAATGCATATTTTGCTTTTTTAAACATAAGTCCTCCAGTATAAATTAATAGGTGCAGATGACACCTTCTTAGTATATGGTATTAATTATTAGCTCATTTACCACGATTAATTTTAACATAATGTAATCTCATACGCAATGGATATTACAGGTTTTTTCATTTTTCGACAAAGATGCGTTACAGTTCACACCCCAATGGGTGTCATCCTGAGCAAAGCGAAGGATCCTATCTTTAAACCTGAGATTCTTCGGACTAAAGCCCTCAGATGCCCTACCCAATTTACAGAGTATTTTTCATCTTCCGATTTTAGGCTTGATTGAATTTATATATTGATTAATGAAGATTGTGAATGCGTAGTCATAAATAATGAATAAAACTTGTGCTGCTAATATCATCCACCATTGGATGGGTAGGTTTATAAAAAGTTTTACAATGAAATACATTAATAATAGAGAAATATTAAAAGATGCTATTTTCATAGCATAGGATATGTAATTGTTAAATATTTTGGTTTCAATATAGTGTTTAATAATGCTGTAAATACCGAAAAAACATATATATGTAATTATTTCCACCTTGTTGAAGGTTAAAAAAAATCCTAAAATGCATGATGCAATATAAAATATTATTCCTGCTTTTCCTCCGAATTCAATCACTATAACTCCCACAACCAATGCTGCCGCTGCCATCAATATTATGGTATTGGTTTCTATTACAGATGAAAGTATTATAAACAGCTGATTTAATCCTAAAAGCACACCTAAGTATGCTATATCCTTGCTTTTTAACAGCATGATATAAGGTCTCCTCCCAAACATTCACACAGACAGTCTGCGCAAATCAACTGAGTACAGCAGTCTGTCGAGCTTGAACCGCCACCGTAATTGTATGCTCTTTGCTGATATGAACGCTGCATATTGTAAATTTGATTCAAATAATTTTGATATTCCATATTTGACGGCTCCATATTTACAGCTGTTTGGACAAACTGCATACCTTGATTCACAGAACCTAAACTAACGTAACAAACGCCCATTAGAAAGTTCCACTCGGCATTTCTAACCTTTGTCCGGCGGAGAATACTCATAGCTTCTTGAAATCTTCCGGAATTAACATATTGTCTTACTGAATACAAATCCCCTGTACTTCTTGAATTATTGCCGGTATATGTGGAGCCGTAGCCTGGGTTTTCTGTATTACCATTCATTATTTCATCATATGCCCATTGAATTTCCTTAAATTTCTCTTCTGCCAAATCCTGCAGAGGATTGTTTTCATTCATATCAGGGTGATATTTTTTAGCTAACTTTCTATAAGCGCTTTTAACTTCTTCCTTAGTTGCTCCTCTTTTCAAACCTAGAACTTCATATGGGTCTTTCATTTGTATTCTCCTTATTATCAAATTTATTCAACATACCGGAATATATAATATTATCTATTATTCCTTTATCCTGGACTAACGGTAATTTTTCGATTTCTTCGCTTAAAAGTGACAAATTAATCATTAAAAGATTTTTAGCGTATTCTTTCTTATTTTCAATATTTAATTTATTAAATGGATTATATGAGCTGTTTTCTTCATCCTTCTTCATATCATCATAAGCATCTATGAAGTAAATATATTTTCCAAGATAGAAACCTATTTTCCTTAAGCTTTGCTCCCAGTGGTCTTTTTTGTATAAAAACATTTCTTCCATCAAGTGACCGAATTCGTTGGATACGGCATCAATATCATCAGTGTCTTCTTTTTCAAGTTTGGAGATGTTTTTCAGCCTTAGTTTAATTGTTTTTGTGATTTCATTAAGAACAGCACTTGATTTTTTAAATTCACTTTCTAAAACTTTCGCTGCTGCCAATGATTTGTAATCCCTGTCATCTTCCCAGTTGTCAAGCATATTGTAATATGAAAGTAATACATTTAATGAAGCAGCATAATTTGTTACATCGTTTTGTATAATAAGCTGCTTCTTTTTTGGATGAACCATGCATCTTTCATTATTAAATTTGTTGTCCGGCTCGTAAAGGGAGCTTAACAAAAGTATTAGGAAAGTCATATCATAATTCAATGTCAGCCTTGATTTATTTCCATATTTTGTTTTTAAACACTTGCACAGACCGCAGTAATAACCCTTGTAACTGTAATATTCCTTGAATTTCAATTCCATTTTATTTATCGTTATGTAACCGAACATTAGCTCACTCATTTCTTTGTTGTTACTAATTGTATCAATTAT
>JAQVRY010000019.1 GCA_028700795.1 Tissierellia bacterium
AAGAAAATTATCATCTATTTTTTTGTATTGAAAAATAACGCTTTCAATTTGATCTGTAAGGTTTTTCTTAGTCTTGGTAAGTCCTTCCTTTAATTTGGCAAAAAAGCCTCTTTTATCATTGTTCATTATTTCCTCCGTAATTCATACCGCTCGCGCTCCTCTGAGAAATGGGGTTAGGGCATCTCTGACAGCTTTAGTGATACTAATTTTGTAATTCCCTTTTCTTCCATTGTTGCTCCGTATAAAGTGTCAGCATACTCCATTGTTCCTTTTCTGTGAGTTATTATAATAAATTGTGTTTCTTTTGAAAATTCTTTTAAATACTGCGAAAATCTAAAAATATTCAAATCATCAAGCGAGGATTCGATTTCATCTAATACGCAAAACGGCGTTGGTTTGGTTTTTAATATTGAAAACAAAAGAGCAATTGCAGTAAGCGCCTTTTCTCCGCCGGAAAGCAATGATATCTTGCTTAATTTTTTACCCGGTGGCTGTACCGTGATTTCTATGTTGCTGTTTAAAGCATCTTCCTCGTTTTCTAAATAAATTTCTCCGTTGCCTCCGTTGAAAAGCTTCTTGAATACTTCGCCGAATTTTGCACTTATATTATGAAATTCTTCAACAAATCTTTCTTTCATTTGAATTTCAAGCTCTTTTATTACTTCATTCAGCTGTTCAATGGCATCTGTCAAGTCCTTCTGTTGTTTTGTTAAGAAATCATACCTTTCTTTAACTTCTTTGTATTCTTCTATGGAGTCTAAATTAATATTCCCCAATTCTTTAATTGCTCTTTTGCATGAGTTTACTTCGCTGTAAAGTTTTGTTTGACTTATGCTGTCATCCTTAAATTTCAGTGCCATTGCATAGTTTATTTCATAGTCTTCCCATAGTTTTGCAGAAATATCTTCTATTTTTGAACTTTCTCTTTCGATTTTAACGTTCATCTTCATTTCTTCATCAAGTATGTCAGTTATTAGTTTATTTGATTCATTGATTTTATTTTGGTAATCATAAATTTCATTCTGATAAGTTTTAAGAGTTTCTTTTTCCTTTATATAGCTTTCATTTAATGCTTTTATTTCTTCTTTTAAAGTTTCAGCGTTTTCTGTATTTTCAGCGATTATATCCTGTGCTGCTTTAATTTCTTGGTCAATATTAGATAAACTTTCTTCTTTATATTTTTTGGAATTTTCATTTCTTTCAATTTCCATATTAATACTATTTAGCTTTTCTTCTATAAGCTTGATATCTTGAGTAATCTTCGATACCTGATCTCTTTGCTTTAAAATTGTATTGTTGTATTCATCAAATTTCAACTTATTTGAATTATTCAGCAATACAGTTTCTTCAATGCTTTTTTCTTTTTCCTCAACTAATAATTTCAGTTTTTCTGTTTCATCATTCAGAGTACTTAAATCATTTTCATATTTCTGCTTTTCTTGTTGTATAAAATGAATTTCTTCATTGTATTTGTTAATGGCTGCAGTTGTTTTTTCATTTTGTTCTGACAGCATTTTTATCTTTGAATTATTCATTTCATAATAATTGCTTTTTTCATTAATAATAATCTTAATTTCTTCTGTTAAATTGTTATATTCTTTTATTTTTAAATTCAAAATATTTAATGAATTATTTTTTCCTTTTAATTCTTTTGATAATTTATCAAAATGAACTTTTAATTCGTCAATTTCTCTTTTCCTTCCCAAGAGAGCTTGATTTGTGCTTATATGCCCGCCTGTAACAGAGCCGCCTGCATTTATTACATCTCCTTGAAGTGTTACGATTTTAACTGTATTACCTAATTTCTTGGATATTTTAAAACCGTTGTTTAGGTTATCTACAATTATTATTCTTCCAAGTAAATTCTTAATGACAATTTCGTATTTTGGGTTTGTTTGAATTAAATTGTCTGCTGTGTCAATAACGCATTTTTCCTTGAGAACTTCTCTTTCGGAGTTATTTAAGCTTCTCTCCGTAAGCATATTAATAGGAAGAAAAGTAACTCTCCCGATTTTATTTTTCTTTAAATATCCGATTATTTCTTCGGCTTCTTTGTTAGTGCTTACGATTATATTTTGTATTGCAGAGCCTAATGCTATTTCAACAGCCGTTTCATACTTTTTTTCTGTCTTTATTACATCAGCTACCGTACCCAATATGTTATTTAATACAGGCTCCTTGTCCTTATTGTTCATAACAGTCTTTATACTTTTATAGTAGCCGTCATAATATGCTTCCATATTTGAAAGAATATTTATTTTTGATTTTGTGCTGCTATACTCTTCATTTAACTTGGAAATTTGTAAACTTATTTCTTCCTTATTTTTTTCTTCATTGTTTAATTCTTCCGACGTACTTTTCAGTTCTGCTCTCTTTTGAGTCAATAGTTCATTTGTAATCCTTTGTTCTTCGCGGAGATTGTCAATTAGTTCTGTTTTCTTTTGTCTTTCTTCTTCTTCGGAACTTACTTCTTGAGCTAAGTGCTTAATTCTGTCTCCGCTGTTTATTATTAATGATTCAATTGTGTTTTTATTTGAATTGTTTTTGTTGATATCTTTGTGAAGTTCAAACAACTCATTTTTTTGCTGCTCAATCAACTGTACAATTTCATCAATTTCTTTTTTATATTCTTTTATATCTGAGTTTAATGATTCAAACATTTCAGTATCTGTCTTGTATATTTCTTCATATGAAACTTTTTCCCGGACTAAAATGTTAATATTTTCATTTAATTCAAGATTTCTTTTTTCAAGGTCTGCAATTTCATTTTTTACACTCTCTATATTTGAGCTGTATAACAATTTTTTTTCTTTGTGAACTTGGCTTAAGCTGTTATAGCTTTCCAATTCTTTATTCTTTGAATCTTTTAGCTCTTCAGTTTCATTAATTTTATTTTGCAGCTCATTTATTTTCTCTTTTTGAGATTCAATTATTTCAGCATAGTTGTCTCTTCGTTTTTGTAACCTAATCTTTTCTTCCAATGATATTTCTCTTTGGTTTTTTAGAGCTTTAAGCTGCCCACTTCGTTTTTCGTATTCATGAGATAAATAATTAAGCTCGTACTTTTTTAAACTATCTCTTATTTCAATAAATTTTTGTGCCCGTATGCTTTGCTCATAAAGAGGTTCAATACGCTCTTTAAGCTCAAATATAATATCTTCTGCTCTTTCTAAATTATTCTTTGTTTTTTCAAGTTTTCTTTCAGATTCCTCTTTTCTCACCTTGAATTTTACTATTCCTGAAGCTTCCTCAAAAACTTGTCTTCTAACATCAGAATTAGGGCTTAAAATATCTTCCACCCTGCCTTGTCCAATAAAAGAATAACCTTCTCTTCCTATCCCGGTATCCATAAAAAGCTCTTTAATGTCTTTAAGTCTGCATTGCTGTTTGTTTATATAATATTCGCTTTCTCCTGTCTTGTACAGTTTCCTACTTATGCTTACTTCCTTGTATTCAAGAGGTATTGCACCTGATTCATTGTCAAAAATTAGCCTTACCTCAGCATAACCTAAGGGCAGTCTCTTTGCTGTTCCGGCAAAAATTACATCATCCATTTTGCCTCCTCTTAGAGATTTTGCACTTTGCTCTCCCAAAACCCACTTAATGGCATCGGATATGTTGCTTTTCCCGCTCCCGTTTGGTCCTACAATGGCGGTAATTCCTTTTTCGACTTCTATTTCTGTTTTTTCAGCAAAGGATTTAAATCCGTTTACATACATTTTTTTTAAATACATAAATCCCCCTGTTGCATATTCAGATAATTTTGAAATATTTCTGACTTATTAAAGCTGCATAATCTATTGTTTTTATGATATATTTCAATTATATCATCTTTTTTCTTTTTAAAGGATATTTGTTTTATTGAAAACTTTTCTTTCAATTTATTGATATTGGACTTCTTTTGGCCGGCAAGATTGCTTATGAGATTGTCAGGTGCATGAATTACAATGCTTCCCTGAAGCTCTTTTATATTCAATTTGTTTAACTTTGACATCAATGCATAATAGTAAATTCTTTCTTCTACCAATTGCCTTAATGCGGGATGAAAGGGTCCTGCTTTAACATCTTCATCTTCGTTAATGGAATCTGTATTTTGAAGTCCTATCCTTATAACATTTATATCGTTAACCCTGTATAAGCTGTAGATATATGCTGATATTTCTATTGCCTCATCTAAAGAAAGAGGTTTATAGGAGCCCTTTTCATACATTTCAAAAAGCTCTGTATCCTTTATTATTAGTGTGGGATAAATTCTCACAATGTCCGGTTTCATTTCGATGGACTCAATACATGTTTTAATGTCCTTCTCCCTGCTGCTTCCCGGAAGCCCCGGCATTATCTGGTGACCTAAAATAAATCCATGCTCCTTTATAAGGCGGCTTGCCTCTATGGACTGTTTTTTATTGTGCCCTCGGTTTGAAATCTTCAAAACCTCATCATCGAGACTTTGAATTCCTAACTCAATTATATCCATTCCATACTTTTTTTGCAGCTGCAGTATTTCGTCATTTATCGCATCCGGTCTTGTGGAGCATCTTATGCTGTTGACAATTCCTAAGTCTTTGTAGTGTTTGGCAGCTCTTAATAATTCTTCCTGAATTTCATTATCGATTGCCGTAAACGAGCCGCCGAAAAATGCAATTTCAGTATGAGTATTCTCATCAATTGTTGCTATATACTTTTCAACAATATTATGTACATATTCTCCATCAACAGCAAAATTTTTCTGTCCTGTAATTCTTCTTTGGTTGCAAAATACACAGTTATTGGGACAACCTACATGAGGGACAAAAATAGGAATAATTTTCATTTTCTTATTCATTTAACCGGCCTTCTTGAATAAGTGCATCCTTGGCGGCATCTTGTTCAGCTATTTTCTTATTTTTACCGATGCCTTTTCCTACCACTTTCTTGTTAACCACCACATTTACATGAAATGTCTTCTCGTGGTCAGGTCCTTCTTCTTTTACAACTACATATCTTATTTTGCATGATTGGCTTTTGCTTTGATAGTATTCCTGAAGATAGGATTTAAAATCCGTTACTACTTTTCCTTTAACAGCAAGCTTAATATACTTAGTTAAATTATCCAATACGAACTTTTCAGCCTGTTTGTATCCTCCGTCTAAGTATATGGCAGCTATAACAGCTTCAACAGCATCTGCCAATATAGATTTTCTTTCTCTTCCACCTGAAGCTTCTTCGCCCTTTCCTAAAAGCAAATACTTTCCTAAATTTAAGTTTTCTGCCACCAAGCTTAATGTATCCTCACAAACAACCTGAGCCCTTAATTTCGTCAAGTCTCCTTCAGGATAATCAGGAAATTCATCAAAAATATATCGGCTTACGGAAATGCTTAAGACTGCATCCCCCAAAAATTCAAGTCTTTCATTATTTACTTTGTTATATGCCTTATCCTCATTTGAATAAGAACTGTGAGTCAAGGACTTTTCCAATATTTCAATATTATTGAATATGTAATTTATTATTTTTTCAAATTCATATACTGTATCTGTAATCAATTTTTCCTCCAGTTATCCTGACTTAAGAGGTATTTCCCCATACTATTTTAAGGACGCATTGCTGCGTCCCCCTTCATTAATTATTTATATCTTCCAAGTATTTTACAATATCTCCTACTGTTTCTATTTTTTCAATACTTTCATCATCAACTTCAATGTCAAATTCATCTTCAATTGCCATAACCAATTCAAAGAGTGTTATCGAATCAGCCTCTAAATCGTCTGCAAAGGATGTTTCCATTGAAATGTCTTCGGGGTCAACCCCAACCTTCTCTGCCACTAATTCCTTAATCCTTTCAAACACAACATTCACCTCCTCATTATGCTTTGCTCTATTAATTCATTTACATTGCTTTCACCGCAAATTTTTGCCTGACGAATGGCATTTTTAATTGCTTTTGCATCAGAACTGCCGTGTGCTTTTATTACCGGAGCCTTAACTCCCAATAGCGGAGCTCCGCCATGCTCTGAATAATCAAATTTACTTTTGAAGTTTTTAAGTGCCGGCTTAATTAATATACCGCCTATTTTAGACCTCATGCTTGACATAATTTCTTCTTTCAAGCCGTTCATGAGTTCTTGCACCGTACCCTCCATAGTTTTCAATATCATATTTCCCGTAAAACCGTCACATACTACTATATCCGCTTCTCCCTTAAGTATGTCTCTTGCTTCAATATTGCCTGTAAAATTAAGGTTCAGATTTGAATTCTTAAGCAATTCGTATGTTTCAACAGTTAGTTTGTTTCCCTTGGATTTTTCCGTTCCTATATTTGCTAAGGCAATCCTTGGGGAGCTGATATTCATAACTCTTTTCAAGTAAATATCTCCCATAATTGCAAAGTCATATAAGAACTCCGGTTTTGAATCCACATTTGCACCGGAATCTATCAATAAGCAAAATCCGCCCGATATATTAGGTATCAATGAGCCTATCGCAGGTCTTTCAATTCCTTTAATTCTTCCTATTAAAAGGGTTCCGCCGCTTAATAATGCTCCTGTGCTGCCTGCTGATACTATTGCGTCAGCTTTTCCTTCCTTTACTGCATATAAAGCTTTAACCATCGAAGATTCTTTCTTGCGCCTTATTGCCAAAACAGGTTTGTCGTCATTTGATATTATATCCTCTGCATTAATAATTTCAATACTATTGAAGTTTGATGTGTTTTTTTCTAATATTCTTTTAATTTCAATTTCTTTTCCGGAAAGGATTATGCTTAGATTATATTCATCTCTGGCCTGTATACTTCCTATTATAATTGCCTCAGGTGCATTGTCTCCACCCATGGCATCAATTGCAATTTTCATATTCACCTCTATCATATATACTTATATCAGTATATAGCAGTAATATTTGTTTTGCAATAAAAAAATAGTGCAAAGCACTACTTTTTTAGCCTTAACCAAGGTTTTTAGAGTCTTTTTCTATTCTACAGCTACCACTTCTTTACCGTCATAGTATCCGCATGCTGCGCATACTCTGTGAGGTAGCTTTGGTTCATGACATTGTGGGCATTCCACAGTATTAGGAACAGTTAATTTCGCATTAGCTGCTCTTCTTGAATCTCTTTTGGCTTTGGAAGTTTTTCTCTTAGGTACTGCCATTTTTACACCTCCTTATTTCAACAGGTCTTTCAACTTATCAAATCGTGGGTCTGTTAAGCTGTTTTCACATTGACATTTTTCATTGTTTAAGTTTGCTCCGCAATCGGGGCATATGCCTTTACAGTCTTTATCGCACAAAGATTTCATAGGAAAGGATAAATAAATCAATTGTTTGATTGTATCATCCATTTTTATATTTCCATCTTTTATAACCATTTGAACTTCATCAGATTCCATATCCTCTTTCTGTACAACTGCTGCTTGGAATTTGGTTTCAATTTTATTGTCAAACTCCTGTAAACATCTTGCACACTCATCGGTGAGAGTATATCCTATTTTGCCTGAGAATATTACACTGTCATCAGTTTTGAAAATTTCGCCGATTAATGAAATATTTTTATCAATACATGTTTCTTCTAAAAATTTTTCATCATTTATTGCAAAATTCTCGTTTACTATCAAAGACACATTATCAGATGATAAAAACTTGTTTATTTTAAGCAACATAAATACCACCCTTTTTAATTCGCAGAGTTAATTATATGAGAAAAGAAAATATTTGTCAAGGTTATATTTTTGTGTATTATTTACTTGTAAATTCCTTTGTATCTCTTGCAATCACAACTTCTTCGTTTGTAGGAATAACAAATACTTTTACTTTGGAGCCATCCTTTGATATTTCAGCTTCTTTTCCTCTTGTTTTGTTCTTTTCATCATCTATTTCAACTCCAAGGAATTCCAAGCCATCGCATATTTCTTTTCTTGCAGATGAAGAATTTTCACCTAGGCCTGCGGTAAATACTATATAATCCAGTCCTCCCATTGCTGCTGCATAAGAACCTATATATTTTTTTACTGTATATGCAAATTTATCTAATGCCAATTGAGCTCTCTTATTACCTTTTTCAGCTTCAGCCTCAATGTCTCTAAAATCGTTTGAAACGCCGGAAATACCTAAAACTCCGGATTTCTTATTCATTAAATTGTCAACCTGTTCAGCTGTCATGTCTTGCTTATCCATTAAGAATGTTACTATTGCAGGGTCTATATCACCGCATCTTGTTCCCATTACTAAACCTTCAAGAGGAGTCATTCCCATACTTGTGTCAAATGAGCATCCATCCTTTATTGCAGTTAAGCTTGCTCCGTTTCCTAAGTGGCATGTAACCATTTTTGTTCCTTCAAGGCTCTTGCCTGTTAAATCGGCAACTCTTTCAGAAACATATTTATGTGATGTTCCGTGGAATCCGTATCTTCTTATTTTCATCTCTTCATATAGTTCATAAGGCAATGGATAAATGTAGGATACTGGAGGCATTGTCTGATGAAATGCAGTATCAAATACACCTACCATGGGTACATCGGGCAATATTTCTTTGCATGCTTCAATTCCTATAATGTTTGGAGGATTGTGAAGAGGTGCCAATCCTATATTTTCTTTCATTGTATCAATAACTTCATCGTTAATTACTACTGAACATGCAAATTTCTCTCCGCCATGAACTACTCTATGTCCAATAGCATCAATTTCGTCCAATGATTTAACTGCACCGTATTTCGCATCGAGCAATGTTTTCAGTACAAGATTGATTGCATCCTTATGATTTTTTAAATTTTCTTCAATAACTAATTTGTCTAATCCTGTTTTCTCATGTTTTAATAAACTGCCTTCAATTCCTATCCTTTCAACTAAACCCTTAGCTAAAACTTTTTCACCATCCATATCTATTAACTGGTATTTCAATGATGAACTCCCGCAGTTAATTACTAATACATTCATTTTCTTCCTCCATAGTTTTATTTATATAAAATCTCTTAAGATTTTAATCCACATCTAATAATTTTTTCTATTTTTTTGTTATTTACTACAAATATATCACAGTTTGATATTTTATAATCCCACAATGTGACATCATCGACTATTTTGAAATATAAAAGTACCGCTTGAATTACACCGTAATGAGTTGATATTAATGAATTGTCAGGCACATTATCCATAAAGCCTGAAACTCTGTCAATTATATCATCATAGCCTTCCCCTTTGGGGAATTTATATTTATGTTTAAATTTAATCCAGTTTTCAATTTCATCGGCATACATCTTAATTATTTCTTCCCATGTAAGATTCTCAAAAATTCCAAAATTAACTTCTGTTAAACGGTTTTCAATAATTATGTCTTTTTTATTGAAACCAATTTCATCTGCTATTAATTCCGCTGTATTTTTTGCTCTTTTTAACGGGCTTGAAAAAATTTTATGTATTGTTTTACCCTTTAATTTCTTGCCTGCACTAACTGCCTGCAAAATACCTGTTTCCGTCAATTCAACGTCAGTTATTCCGCTGAATCTCCTGCTAACATTTGCTTCTGATTGTCCATGGCGAACTAAGTATATCATAACTACCTCATTAAGAAAAGTACGGTTGTCATAAAAACTATTTGGCTTATTTCTGTAATAGCTCCGCATGTATCCCCTGTCATTCCGCCTATTTTTTCATCTATCAATGTAGATATGAAATATGAAACAGCAATTGCAGCAAAGCATGCAGTAAATATTATTATTCTGTACCATGAAAACATTGAAAAAACAAATAATATTATTAAATTAACAATTACAACCCTGCTATTTATATTTTCTATAAAAGCAGTTCCCATACCTTTTCTATTCTTAGCGTATTTTTTATTCCAACAAGAAGCTATTGTGCTTGCTCTTCCTACAACAGGCATCATAAAAACAGTTTCAATGCTGCTGAAAGAAAATAGAACAAATTGCGAAAGCACAATTAAAATCAATGTAACGACTCCAAAGGTTCCTATTCGGGAATCACTCATTATTTCAAAAATTCTATCCCCTGTTCTTCCGGATAATAAGCCGTCTGAAGTATCAGCCGCGCCGTCTAAATGTATACCTCCTGTTATAGCAATGTACATAACAGTAATTAACAGTCCTCTGATGAAGGATATTTGATTGTTAAAAATTAAATATGTAACAGCTAAAAGAAAACCTATTACTACCCCTACAAGCGTGTAAAGATTCAGTGCTTTAATAAAGTTTTCTTCATTAAATTCAACTTTTCTTCCAACAGGAATTCGAGTAAAAAAAGAAATGAGAATTAAAAATCCTGAGGCCATTTTACCATTTCTCCTTTATGTTTAAGCTTAATTGGTATTCCGGAAAAAATAAAATACATATGATCAGCTTGTAAACAAATCTTATTATTAATCCGCCCGCTTATATCTCTGAAATAATTTCCCATATAGTAAGAAGGTACAACACCCATACCTGTTTCATTAGATACAATTATGAGTTTTTTATTATTATTATTGCATACATTTATTAATGAAAAAACTTCTTCAGTGATTTCATTTTCCAATTCATTAACATCTTCAACACTGCATGTGTCAAAATGCAATTTGCTTTCAACCATGAAATTACCAATCATTGTAGTTATGCAGTCCAATAGAACTACTTCTGACTGTCTGAATTCAGCTTTATTGATAAGTGTTTTAAAATCAAAGTGCATCTCCAATGTCTTCCAAGACGATGGTCTTTGCTCTTTGTGTTTTTTAACTCTGTCAGCCATTGCCTGGTCTGTTACTGCTGCCGTAGCTATATATAATACATTTTCTGAATACTCTTTTGCCTTTAATTCCGCAAATGTGCTCTTTCCGCTTCTTGCACCGCCAATAACAAATATAACACTCATCATATCACCATTTCAATATTTTTTACCCTTAACATTAAGCATTATATCATTTATTCAACAAAAAATAAACAATGATTTTAAGAATTTTAGGGAATTATGGGGAAGGTTCTTTCCGTTCCAAAATTTTGTTGACTTTGGGATTACTTGTATTTAAGATATATGTAAAAGGCGAAAGGATGCAATTATGAAAATTACCGGTGTTGTAGCAGAATATAATCCATTTCATGCAGGTCACGAATATCAGCTTAAGATGGCTAAAAGACTATCAGGCTGTGATTGTATTGCGGTTGTAATGAGCGGAAATTATGTACAGCGTGGAGAACCTGCAATTATAGATAAATTTAAACGTGCGGAAGCTGCAATCTATGGCGGTGCAGATATTGTTATAGAGCTTCCCATGCCTTTTTCATGCCAGAATGCTGAAATGTTTGCCCTTGCCGCAATGATTGAATTAAGCAAGCTGCATATTGATTCCATAAGTTTTGGCTGTGAAAATGACGATGTTGAGCTTTTAGAAAAAATAGCTTTAATACAATTAACACCAGGATTTAATAGCTACATTAAGAAAGAAATGAAAAAAGGATTATCATATCCAAATGCCATGTCTAATGCACTTAAATCCGTGCTTAATGATGAAGCAGAAGCTGTATACTCGCCTAATAATGTCTTAGCTGTTGAATATATTAAAAGCGCCATGAAACTCAATTTAAACCTTCAATACTATCCCGTAAAGCGTGTGGGAATGGCTCACAATGACAATGAAATTACAGGATCCTTTTACAGTGCTTCTGCCATAAGAAACTCCTTAATGGAAGGATCTTTTGAAAATCTTAAACTTACTGAAAAAAGCGTTGAATTGATAGAAAAATTCTATAAGGAGCAAAAAAAATATAACACATTAAACAATTATTCCGATTATTTGTATTATAAAATAATAACATGTGATGACTTAGAAAAAATTTATGAAATAAAGGAAGGATTAAACAATAAAATCATATCACAAGTTTACAAACACGAAAGTATTGATGAACTTATAATGTCTCTTAAGTCAAAACGTTATACATATTCAAAGCTGAGAAGAAGTCTTCTAAATATTCTGCTTGATATTAAAAAGGTAGACATAATTAATATTATGTCAACTAATAATAATTATGTTAAAGTGTTGGCTTTTAACAATACCGGCAGAAAAGTCATTAAAAACGCTGGAAATAATGGAACTGAAGTGATAAATAGATACTCTGATTATAAAAAGTATAATTTAACACCTGAAAAACTTGCAAGATTTAATATAACAAACAAGTCATCAAACATTTATTATCTTCCTTTGAAAAACAGAAAAATGAACAGCGAATATACTGAAAATGCAGTTTATGTAGATATATAGGTATGGAGACACACCTTAGGGTATGGGGAATGTCCCCAATTATTTGTAGGATTGTGAGATACATAATATTATATTCAATAAGCATATAACACACTCTGGGACAATAAAATAAAGGGGGGTGTTTTTATGTTTAAAAGAAATTTTATTCCTGTTTTCATAATGTTTGTTATTTGTTTATTTGTTATGAAACCGGGCATAGTATCGGAAGGTGTTTTTAACGGCCTTAAAATATGGGTTAACAACATGATTCCATATTTGCTTCCTATGTCTATTTTATCAAATATATTGCTGCAATATAATTTCTTATATAGATTATCAGAGAAATTATCATTTTTATCCAATAAGATTTTTAACAGCAACTATGCATTCATCCCCTATTTTATCAGTTTCGTTGTAGGTTATCCTTCAGGTGCAATGACAATAAATACAATGGCTTCCTATAAAAGAACAAACAGCAGCGAAGCAAATGCTTTGATAGTTTTCACAAACAACTGCAGCTTTCAATTTATGGCTGGAGCAGTATCCTTTTCAATGCTTGGTGATTTAAGTTTAGCCAAATATATCGCTGTTCCCCACCTGCTAAGCGCATTACTTATAGGGATGCTCGTTAAAAAAGATAATGCATCTTCTACTTTTACGAAGCAAAAAAACCAAAAATATATATCATTTTATGATGCTTTCAATTCTTCAATTTATAAATCAATTACTTCCATTTTGTCCATTGGAGGTGTAATCGTTATATTTTCGGTATTCTCCAACTTTTTTGACAACCTTCTTATTTCAGTTTCAAAATATCTTTCATTAAGTACACAGCTAAGTGATATAATACATTCTGTTTTAGTAGGTATATTAGAACTATCAAACGGCTGCAGCGTTGCTGCCTCCTCTGCTCTTCCTTTAGATGTAAAGCTTATAATAATCAATTTTCTTATCAGTTTCTCAGGAATATCTGTAATTTTTCAAACTGTTGCAGTTACAAATGATTTTGATTTTAATATTCGCAATTACATTTTTTATAAGTCTATACAGGGAATATTATCGGTTATAATATGCATTGAAATGTTAATCTTAGTATGAATTACACATTATAACGGGGATTGCATGGAAGAATTATGGTCTCACGCTTTATGTCACATAATAATTATTGAAAAATATAGCATTACTATGTATAATATTATTACTTAAGATAAAAGGTGATAAAAATGATAAACGTAACTTTAGTGGGAACAGGTGGTATGGTTCCCTTGCCCGGCAGATATTTAGCCTCGTGTCATATTGAATATAACGGAAAAGCAATCCTTGTGGACTGTGGAGAAGGTACCCAAATTTCACTTCAAAAGGGAAAGCTTAGTTTGAATAAAATTGATACTATACTATTTACCCATTGTCATGCAGATCATGTAACAGGTCTTCCCGGGCTTCTCTTAACTATCGGAAACAATGGCAGAACAGATCCTATAAATATTATAGCACCAAGAGGAAGCGCCAAAATAATAAATTCACTTTTGGTTGTTTGCGGTTATCTTCCATTTGAAGTGAAAATTGCTGAGCTTCATGATACAAAGTCTCAAGAGTTTAATCAAATAGGTTTAAAAATAACATCTATTCCTTTAAAACATCATATAAACTGTTTAGGCTACAGCTTTGAGCTTAACTTAAAGCCTCATTTCCAGCCTGAAAAAGCAAAGACACTAAATATTCCGGTTAAACTATGGAGACTTCTTCATGGTGGTGATGAGGTTGTTGTAGATGATAAAACAATTACACCGGATATGGTTTTGGGAAGTCCCAGAAAACCCATTAAAATTTCTTATGTAACAGATACAAGACCTGTTAAACTTATAAATGAAGTTGTTAAGGATTCTGATTTGTTTATTTGTGAAGGAATGTACGGGAATGATGAGATGTTTGACAGTGCTGTTGCAAAAATGCATATGATTTTTTCAGAAGCAGCTAATATTTCATTAAATGCAAATGTCAAGGAATTATGGCTGACTCACTTCAGTCCTTCCATGCCGAATCCTGAAGAATATAAAAAATTTGCTGAAAATATATTTGCAAATACTATTATTGGTAAGGATTTAATGAGCAAGAAATTAAGCTCACCATGATGGTTTTATTAATAAACATTGGTAAAACGAACAAAGTATTATTAAAAAAATTGCATACGAAAAGGAGCGGCTTCCCGCTCCTTTTATATCTTAGTTTTTATTTCTATTAGAAAATACCTAATCCAAAGAAGTCATCCAACTGTCCCATCAATACAAAAAACATACCAACAGGAACAATGAATTTGTAGCAAATATCCCAGAACTTGTAGCTCTTCATCAAAACATTAGGAGAAGATTCCACTTCATCCTTGATAACAGTTGTTTTCAGTGACCATCCGATTATTAATGCCATCAATAATGCTCCAAGAGGCATAAATACACCTTCTGAAATCATGTCATAGAAATCAAGCCATGAGGCAAAAGCAGTACGTATATTTTCCATTCCAAACATAAGACCCGGAGGATCTATTGCTGCACCCCCTGCTACACCTGAACCAAGACCGTCAAGACATACAAGAGCACCCATTGCAAAAATTGCTAGTCCTGTAAAAATAGTTATTTTCTTACGATTTGGATCTAGACCCTTTTCAACTCGTTTGTCAATAAAGTAGGCAGTACAAACCTCCAAAAGGGAAATTGCTGAAGTAACGGCTGCTATAAACACTAAGAAATAGAATAAAACACCAAATAGGTTACCAATAAGTCCTCCCATACCAACACTGAAAACCTGATGCAAGGTTACAAATAAAAGTCCAGGACCTGCTCCAAAGGAAATCCCTTCAACTCCTTGATGCATAAATGCACCTACTGCAGGCATTACAGCCAAACCTGCACATAAAGCAAAAATTGTATCTGCTATAGGAATAATCAGAGCATTTTTTTCTAAATTTTCACTCTTGCTAAGATAAGAACCATAAGTAATCATGCAACCCATACCAAGGGATAATGAGAAGAACATCTGCCCAGCTGCAGTCTTAAGAACTTTCATAAACCCTATTTCAGAAAAAGCATTCCAGTTTGGTTTGAACATAAATTCAAGACCTACAAAAGCACCTTCCAATGTAACGCTTCTAATAATAACTATAATAAGCATTGCAAATAGTGCAGGCATAGCCACCTTTGTAAACTTTTCAATACCACCGGAAATTCCACCCATAACTATTAAGACTGTTAACCCCATAAATATTCCATGATACAAAAGATTACCGCCACTATTTATTATAAAGGATCCGAAAAATTCGCCGCTTCCCATTCCGCCGAAGCCTGCGCCTGCGCTAAATATTTCCATCAAGAAGCCTAATGTATAGCGAAGTGTATAACCTCCTAGTACGCTGTAGAAACCTAAAATGAAAAATCCTGATAAAAACCCTAACCAGCCTATCCAAGTGTACTTTTTACTAATTAATTTATAAGTTCCGACAACTCCCATACCATATTTACGACCTAATGCAAGCTCTCCTAACATAGTGGCAATTCCTACGAATGCTACCATTAATAAATAAATAACAAGGAATGCAAATCCTCCGTTTGCTCCCATCTTGTATGGGAATCCCCATATATTACCTAATCCAACTGCTGAGCCTACAGCTGCCATCAAAAAACCAATATTACTGCCCCACTGACCTCTTTTATTATCTTGTTCCATTTTACACCTTCCCTTCCTTTTCAACATAAAAATTATGAACTAATAAATGATAACATAAAAATTAATTTTTAAAGCAACATTATCTCAGGTTTTGTACTCACCTCCTTCTTGCTATTAAAGAATCTTTTAGCGATAGTTATTCGTTTAGCTTAATAAGGATTATTTTTGTGCCTTATTATATAAATATGTTATCGTTTTCTGCTTTAATATATTTTGAAAACGTTTCTTAAAATTTATTATACTACTTAGAATTATTTTTGTAAAGTATAATTTATTGCACTATAAATATTAGCATAATATAAACTTTATACTATATTATGGTTAAAAATGTTGTTTATGCTATAACCCTTAATTTTGCAGAAAAAAAGAGCAGACATCTGCTCTTTTAGCATTTTTAAATTTATATATCTTAGAAAATACCTAATCCGAAGAAGTCATCCAACTGTCCCATCAGTACAAAAAACATACCAACAGGAACAATGAATTTGTAGCAAATATCCCAGAACTTGTAGCTCTTCATCAAAACATTAGGAGAAGATTCCACTTCATCCTTGATAACAGTTGTTTTCAGTGACCATCCGATTATTAATGCCATCAATAATGCTCCAAGAGGCATAAATACACCTTCTGAAATCATGTCATAGAAATCAAGCCATGAGGCAAAAGCAGTACGTATATTTTCCATTCCAAACATAAGACCCGGAGGATCTATTGCTGCACCCCCTGCTACACCTGAACCAAGACCGTCAAGACATACAAGAGCACCCATTGCAAAAATTGCTAGTCCTGTAAAAATAGTTATTTTCTTACGATTTGGATCTAGACCCTTTTCAACTCGTTTGTCAATAAAGTAGGCAGTACAAACCTCCAAAAGGGAAATTGCTGAAGTAACGGCTGCTATAAACACTAAGAAATAGAATAAAACACCAAATAGGTTACCAATAAGTCCTCCCATACCAACACTGAAAACCTGATGCAAGGTTACAAATAAAAGTCCAGGACCTGCTCCAAAGGAAATCCCTTCAACTCCTTGATGCATAAATGCACCTACTGCAGGCATTACAGCCAAACCTGCACATAAAGCAAAAATTGTATCTGCTATAGGAATAATCAGAGCATTTTTTTCTAAATTTTCACTCTTGCTAAGATAAGAACCATAAGTAATCATGCAACCCATACCAAGGGATAATGAGAAGAACATCTGCCCAGCTGCAGTCTTAAGAACTTTCATAAACCCTATTTCAGAAAAAGCATTCCAGTTTGGTTTGAACATAAATTCAAGACCTACAAAAGCACCTTCCAATGTAACGCTTCTAATAATAACTATAATAAGCATTGCAAATAGTGCAGGCATAGCCACCTTTGTAAACTTTTCAATACCACCGGAAATTCCACCCATAACTATTAAGACTGTTAACCCCATAAATATTCCATGATACAAAAGATTACCGCCACTATTTATTATAAAGGATCCGAAAAATTCGCCGCTTCCCATTCCGCCGAAGCCTGCGCCTGCGCTAAATATTTCCATCAAGAAGCCTAATGTATAGCGAAGTGTATAACCTCCTAGTACGCTGTAGAAACCTAAAATGAAAAATCCTGATAAAAACCCTAACCAGCCTATCCAAGTGTACTTTTTACTAATTAATTTATAAGTTCCGACAACTCCCATACCATATTTACGACCTAATGCAAGCTCTCCTAACATAGTGGCAATTCCTACGAATGCTACCATTAATAAATAAATAACAAGGAATGCAAATCCTCCGTTTGCTCCCATCTTGTATGGGAATCCCCATATATTACCTAATCCAACTGCTGAGCCTACAGCTGCCATCAAAAAACCAATATTACTGCCCCACTGACCTCTTTTGTTATCTTGTTCCATTTTGCACCTTCCCTTCCTTTTTAAAGATACGACTGCAATACAACAATAATTATATTCTGTTAACTATATTTCAATAACCTCCTATCTTTTTTAAGTTTTATTAAATTATACCATTATTAAATAAGGTTTTATGATGTATAGATTAATAATTATTTGTATGTAAATGAATGTATAAAATATGA
Source organism: Tissierellia bacterium (assembly GCA_028700795.1). GTDB lineage: Bacteria > Bacillota > Clostridia > Tissierellales > Sedimentibacteraceae > Sedimentibacter. The sequence goes on from JAQVRY010000019.1 coordinate 17,984, forward strand.
TTAAGTCTTGCAAACGTATCTTTTAATGAATTATACTATATAGCAATTCGTTTGTCCAGCTAAAAATATGTTATATTTAAAACAATCAATGAATAAAATAATAATACATAATGTAAATATTATACATTTGTAAGATATACTTTTTATGGATATATTCTCTTTTCAAAAAAGGATTCCTCTTAAGGTCAGAAGAATCTTATCTTTTGTATTTATTATTTTTCACCTATTGACAGCATAAGATTAAGAAGTATTCCAACTACAGCTGCGGTAGCTATGGCAGGTATTTCAATGCCAAACATAGGAATCATGCCGCCTTCAAATCCAAAGCTCCCACCAAGTCCTACTATTAAAATTACAGCTATTACCGCTAAATTTTTTGCGCTGAACATATCAACATTTCTATCTAACATAATGGTAATACCCTGTGCTCCTATAACTCCGAACAAATAAATTGATAATCCTCCGATTACTGATGTTGGAATTGAATATATTATATTTATTAAAGGTGTAAAGCAGGAAATAACCATTGTCAATATAGCTGCTAATATCAAAACATGTATTGAAAAGTTTTTAGATATTGCCATTGCACTAATATTTTCACCATAGTTTGTTCCTGCAGGACCTCCTATAGCTCCTGAAATAATATCCCCTATTCCATCACCTATAAGATTTAATCCTAATTTATTTTCTATATCATATTTTTTGTTAACACCTTTTTTCCTAGCCAAGTCATTTACATATATATCTAATTGATAAACATGTGCCGTTGATTCAGGAATTGTTGCTATTGCAATGGGCATAATTGCCACTACAGCCGTAAGAGTAGGTTTAGGAAATGTAAAAATAGGAAGATTAAATACTCCCGCTGTTTGAATAGTGTCAAATGATACAAATGGAATACCTGTAATACCTCCTATTACTATAGCAGCGACATATCCTGTCATCAACCCGAATAAAATTGGAAGCTGGCTTAATTTCCCCCTTAAATACACCGAATACATAATTGTTGATAATAAAGTAATTATTGCTATAACCCATGCCCAGCTGCCGGCAAAAGGTAGGTTTTGTGCCGCCTCAGGAAAGGATGCCGCATTTGTCATAGCATTGGCTGCCAAAGACAATCCAATAATTATTGCTATACTTCCCGTTACAGTTGCAGGAAGAACTTTGTCAATTTTATCTTTGCCTGATCTATTAATAATATATCCTGCAAATATTGAAACAAAGCCTGACATTACAATACCAAATTGTGCAACTGAAATTTTATCATTTAGAGAGTATGCAGCGAATGCTTCGGCACCCATGATTGATGCTATTGCTGCAATATATGAAAAGCTTGAACCATAGTACAGAGGAATTTGTCTTCCCGTTATAAAAATAAATCCTAATGTTGCCAAACCGCTGGCAAATATTGTAGTAGAAACATGAAAACCTGTGATAAGAGCAACTAAGACTGTTGCGGGAAACATTACCACTATTTGCTGCAGTGCAAAGAAAATAAGACCAAGAAGCGGCGGACGTTCGTCCGGTAAATAACCGAAAACCTCATTTTTTGTTGACATAACTACCTCCATGTAATTAATAAAATCCTCAACCGGATGGTCAAGGATTATTATACACAATAAGTCACATGAATATTAAATCTTGACGGCATCACGGTACCGCGTTAAAGATTATTTTGTCTAATTATAGCATGTATAAATATCTCAGTCAACAAAAAAATTCATTATTAATTATGATTTCTACCCCTGTTACAGTTCACACTCAATGGGTGTCATCCTGAGCAAAGCGAAGGATCCTATCTTTTAAAACCTGAGATTCATCGGACTAAAGCCCTCAGAATGTAACCTCCCCCTACTAAAGTCTACTAAAAGTATTGATTTATTCGCAATTATTATATATAATTATGTTAATTCACACGGAGGGACGTATGACTCAATTATTTATCGTATTTATAGTTTTTTTGATAATACCTTTGTTAAGCCGTTTTAAGATTAATTTAAGTTACATTCTTTTGATATCATGCGGAGCTTTAGCTTTGCTGTCAGGGATAGGAGTGCAGGCTGCATGGCAATCAGCAACAAGCATTTTTACAGATTTTTCATCATTAAACACAATAATTTCAATTATGATGGTTAGCATTTTAGGCGGTTTAATGAAGCATTATGGAATTCTTGATAAAATAGTGGAATCTACCTATAAGATAATACAAAACAAAAAAGTCATATTAATGGTTCTTCCTGCTTTAATGGGTGTATTAATAGTTCCCGGAGGTGCCCTTTTATCTGCACCATTTGTAGATGAAATAGGCGAAGAAATGAAAATCCCTGCCCCTCGGCGGGCAGCAATCAACTTGGTATTCAGACATATTGCAATGTTTATAATGCCTTATTCAACCGGGCTATTGGTTATTTCTGCTGCTCTTCCAGAAGTAAATATATCAAAACTTATTTTTTTAAACATGTTTTATGTTATTCCCACAATTATTGCAGGTTATTTTCTATACATTAAAGATATAGAATATCATAATACATTAAAAATAAAATTTTCCGTAAGAAATTTAATAGACCTTTTACTGTACACTTCACCCATATATATTTGTGTAATTATTAATGCCGTAACCGGTCTGCCTTTTTCCATTGCTCTAATCTTCAGTGTGTTAGTTGTTTATTTATTATGTGATAAAAAACAATTCTTCGGTACATTGGTTAAATCTATAAACTACCATACTATATTAATGGTTGCTGCGATTCTTATTATGAAAGAAATTATTTTAAATATGAATGAGCTTATAGTACTTTTCAAAAGTATGTTTAATACAGAAAACGGCATGTTGTCGAGTTTATTAATATTCTTATTATCCTCCGTATTTTTCGGAATAGTAACCGGGAATCAAACAGCTACTCTTGCAATTATAATTCCCATGGTTTCCCAGCTTAATATGCCCCCTAATATGATTTACATATACCTATATTTTTCTTTTGCATGCTCATATGCAGGCTATTTTTTCTCACCAATTCACTTATGTCAAGCTTTCACAATTGAATATATGAATGTTTCTACCATGGAGCTCTATAAGGAATACAGGCTGTATGTGCCTTTTTCATTCATCTTGTTGTTTGTCTCCGTGTATTTATTGAAATTTCTATTTGCATAAAGAATTCTGGGGACGGACCTTTTAGTTCCCGGAAAGTATTATATATTAAGGGAAATTTTATCGGCACTTACTTTTATTGCACCTTTCATTTCCAATAATGTTAAATTACCAAGCAATTCACCGGTTTC
>JAQVRY010000098.1 GCA_028700795.1 Tissierellia bacterium
TTCTTAATGGGGTCCATATTTGGATTAATAAACTGCCAATAAAAACCTTGGTGACCATCAGATAGGTTGAAAATGAAATTTGAGAGCTTATATTCTATCACGAACTCACGTCTACCATATTCGCCTAAGCCAAAGCATAACTCAATCCCACTACCTGCATGATTAATTCCGTATTTACCGGCTTTATCAGAAAATGACGCATAAACATCCCATTCACCTACATCTTCTAATGGATTGCCTTTCTCATCATAAACTGTAAAATCTAATAACTCAGATTCCCCTAAATTATCTAAAGAAATATAATGTTCAGTGCCTTCCTCAGCATAAAAAATACGATGATCTCTTATAATTACTGAACCGTCTTCTTGAATGATTGCCTTGATATGGATAGATTCTATTTGGTTATCTGCCAGAACCTCTTGTGGTGAGACGATAGCAACTAAAAATAGGGCAATGAATAGAGCCCATCCAAATCTTTTTAATTTTACCATTTTGGCATATTTGACTTGTCACTAGAACTTTGGAAATAGGATTCCTGATTAAATCCGAACATACCTGCAACAATCGAGGAAGGAAATTGCTGCACTTGGCGATTAAGTTTTGTGACAGTATCATTATAGACCATACGTGCTTGACGAACGTTGTTCTCGTATTTGTCAATGCCCTCCATTGTCTGAATATATACGCCGTCTGCTTTTAACTGCGGATAGTTTTCAACTACAACATTAAGTTGATTCATTGCTTGCTCAAATAGGCTGTCATCTTTCTCAACAGCACTTGGTTCTGATGTTCTATCTACTTTTGACCGCATAGCTGTTATATTGGTTAAGGTTTCCGCTTCATGGGCAGAATATTTTTTCGTTGCGTCAATAAGACTACTTACAGCGTCCCACCTTGATTCCACTTGAGCTGCTATATTTCCCATAGAATTTCTTACAAACTCTCTCGAAGATATGAGTTGATTGTATATGGAAATACCCCAAAATCCTATCAATGCAACTATAATTAAAACTATAATCCACAACATATTTGCCACTCCATTCTTTTTAGTTTTTTAAATTTTATTGACACTTACATCTTACACTATTTTCTCATATATGTCTTTTATTTTTATAGATAAAATGGTTAAGCTTTAGTAAAGATATCAAATATGAATCTTTTTAACCAATCGTTATTGTTTCCCTTAAGTGTCCCAACTTCAGGTAAAATTATGTCCTTTGGAGTTATAGTCTTATGATACTTAAACAACTCCGCTTCAATAATCAGTATTACCCAAAACAGGCTCCTGGATAATTGCATCTTTTAACTTCCTTCCTAAAATTCCGGTTGATTTATCTGGTCTAATTATAAATCCAATGCTACCGTTTCCATGATGAACAGGCTTTGAATCAAGAAATTCTTTTGTGTGAAATTCAAACGAGATATCTTGCTCACTTTCATATTCAATAACAGAATAATACATACCCTTAGGACAAACATCTATGAAACTCTTTTCAAAAAGGTGGCTCTTTCATTGCTTTCAGGATCTGCTATTATGCAATATTAGTTTAGTAAAAATTATTTGTAATACTTCCCTTATGTGATATACTTAATTAACACGAATAATACATTTTTATTAGGAGGGTAAAATGCAAAACTTTTCATTAAAAAAAATATCTATAGCTGAGTTTGAAAATATAAAAACAGAAACCGGAATAATTTACGAACTCATTGACGGGCAAGTTGTTATGTCAAGGCCTAATATTCAACATCAACGTTTATTAACCAGATTAAGCAGTGAATTGCACCAATATTTTAAAAATAAATCATGCGATACTTATTCAGAAATAGAAATCAAACTTAATGAAGACATTTTAGTTCCCGACATATCGATCATATGCGATGATACTCAATTTACCAATCAAAGATTTAACGGTGCACCTAATCTAATTATTGAAATTTTAAGTCCTTCAAATCAATATAATGACACCTTTGTAAAATTAAACAAATATGAAATTTTTGGAGTATCTGAATACTGGATAGTTGATCCTGTACGAGGAATAATTACCTTGTATAACTATGAAAATAAAAAGACCTTAACTTTTTCAAAAGAAGAAACAATACAATCCATTATATTTCCTGAATTAACAATTAATCTAAACGACATATTTTAGTAAAGCGCATATTCACTAGGGACGGCAAATCAAGCCTTCATTAGACATCTCTTTTAATATGTTTATTGCGCGGGTTTGACCTACATTGAGTATGTTTTGAGTTTCGCTGCGTGTCAGTCAAGAAGTCTTCCTTTAACTCGTCCATGTTTTCATCTATCACTAAAGCATTAAATGAGTTAACTTTCATATCTTCATTAATAAATCTTGAATTTTCAAAAGAAGATAAAAGAAGTTCTACCCCTAAATCACCAAATCCTATGACACATACGGAATATGGTTTTGTTATATAATTAAAATTATCAACTTTGTTAAACTTCTTATTTTTTAATAAAGTCTGCAAAGGTGAATGCTCCGTCGTTAATTTATTGATGACTAAATTTTCCTGCAAAGAAAATGTCACACTTCACATTTGGAACACTAGCACATATTTCCTTTTCCAATAGTGTTTTAAAATTTGTTATCCATTTGTTACTCAGATCATCATCCTTTGTTGAATAGCTGATAAAAATATGCACTACATCCTTCACAACGCACACCGCCTTTATAAAGTAGACTTCGGATAAACAAATCTTTTGCTCGTTGCCAGTTCTATCTTATATTTATTTATATAATATTTCGCCATATTCAAATTCTGTTCAGAATAATTACCACATTCCTCGGCTTTTGCACCAGGCACCTCGCCTTCAAAATCAATTACAAAATCACACATGGAATCGATCAAAGCATATACATCCTCTGAACTCAACTCTCCAAACATCACGAGGTAAAAACCTGTCCGGCATCCCATCGGTCCGAAATAAATAATATCCTCTTTCCTTGCACTATTTCTCAAAAAAGTAGCACCCAAATGCTCAATGGTATGAATTGCAGGCATATCCATTACAGGCTCACGATTTGGTGCTGTTACCCTAAGATCAAAAGTCGTAATTACAAGCCCATTCTTTGCATCCTGTCTGGATACGTAAATCCCTGGAAACAAATTTAAATGATTCACTGTAAAACTGGTTATTTTCTCCATAAATATCATACCCCCCAAAGCATTATTTTTATTTCAAATTTGTTTTCAGTATAGCATAGTTAAATATTTAGCGTCAAGTTATTGTATAGTCCTATTATTATCTTTGTTCAAAAGATGTTACAGTTCACACCCAATGGGTGTCATCCTGAGCAAAGCGAAGGATCCAATCTTTTAAAATTGGAAAGATATATACGAGATGTGCACTGGTCTAAAGAACAACCCATTTATGACTCATTATAAATATTATAATGAGTCATAATATTTTATTCTAATTATTCAGCAATAGTTTGACTGCATAGTTTATTATGCAGGGTGTTCTGATATATAAATCTTCAGTATTAACTCTTTCAGTAAGCTTATGAAAGTCTTTCCCCCAGGGTCCGATATTAATACATGGCATTGAAATTTTTTCAATCACATCAGCCGGTATATTATAGAATTCACCTAAAAGCGGCATTGATGACTGAAGGGATTTTAAAATTTCAGAACCTTTTTCAATATTCGTGTAGCTTAAATCTGAAATTCCAGTATAAAAGTTCTCAGATGTATAAGTTTGATTAAATTCTCTTTCAGTAAATTTATTCAACTCAAAACTCAGGTTTTTAATTACAGGGTCTAATTTCTTAAAGTATATATTTGAAACATTGGGATAGTAGGGCGGTATTAAGCCATATACAACCCTAGGGGACTTATCATCTATATAGCCATAAATAAATTCAATCAGCTCAAAGTTGCTGTCAATAACTGAAATTTGATTGTTTTCAAGCTTGTCAATAAGTTCATTGATTTTATTTTCATATTTTTCTATAAAAACATCACCATAAGAAGAAAGGGCCTCCAGGTATAATTTTTTGAAATTTGCCACTTTGGGCTTCCAAGCCGATGATTTTGGTGAACCATTGGTTATTCCCTTAAATCTTTCATGTTGAATATTATAATCCTTAATAACCTCTTGGAAGGAATCTTCACATATTTTTTTGACCTTTTTTAAAATACTCTGAGGTGTTTGATTTAAAGTTAAAATACTAAAACACCCCTTAACACTTAAGGGCATTGATACATCATAATGGGTTTTGCTGTCCTTAAAATAAAGCCATGTGGGAGGCGGTGATGCTTCATTTCCAACAACATCGCTTAAATCCATATTTAATTCTGTTTTTCTGACAATGCAGCTCATCAGGTTTACCGGATTAAATCCTTCAAACACTTTTCCTGCGTGGGCTAATACTCCGCGAATATAGATGAAAGGCATTATTTTCCCCACTGACCCAGTAGAAAAAATCCCCTGTTTAAAATTTTTTCTTTGATGGGGTTCAGAGTTTATCATTAATTTGTAATTAAGATCATAATTTTCTTTAAGCTCGCTAAGAAACTTTACCGCTGCCCTCATTCCGGCAGATAGATTTTCTTCATCGGGTACTGCAATTAAAACAATATTGCCCTTAAAGTCCTTAATCTCACTGTACCTTTTTATCAAGGCAATTTGTATGGACCCTCCGCCCTTCATATCACATGCTCCGTGCCCGAACAGGAAAGTATTCTCATCCAAATCCTTTTGAACATCCTTTGAAAGTGTAACCTTAATTTTGATTAATTCATTCCTCAATTCAGCAGGAGAGAAGGCATAGTCTTTTAATAGCTTATAATCCTCCACCCCCACAATATCGTAGTGGTGAACAAATACTACAGTATCCTTTCCAATACCTTTCAAGAAAGCATAGCATACATTCCTATTCAATGAATCATTTTCAATTCTATATTTGCCGTATGAGTATTTGTTTTCCTTAAAATAAGTTAAAGATGAAAAATAGTCCATAAAAAAATTTTCAGCTTCTCTTTCTTTTTCAGTACTTGTATAACTTTCAGTTTCTATATATGAAAACAAAATATCCTTAATATCATCTTCAATGCCATTTAATACAGATTCATAATTATACATTTTTTAACTCCCAAATTATTCAAAAATGGCTGGTGTACTAGTAATGGAAACCATCTCAAAGCAGCAGCCATTTCATATTCTTTTCTATCCTTTAAAATACTTATCTTTATCCAGTCTTCAATCCTTCTAACCTGGCCTTTTTGCAGAACAATGGTTACTTCTTCATTTTCTAATAATATTACAT
>JAQVRY010000099.1 GCA_028700795.1 Tissierellia bacterium
TGGCGTTTAACTATCCCTTCCCAATTGTAATAACAAAATCTGAAGGTGCTAAGCTATACGATATTGATGGCAATTGGTATTATGATTTACTGCAAGCAGGAGGTCCGACTATTTTAGGAAGCAATTTACTTGCAGTGAGAGAAAAGGTTATTGAAACTCTAAATACTTGCGGACCTTCAACAGGACTTTTTCATGAATATGAGTATAAGCTGGCAAAAAAGATATCTGAATTGGTGCCGTCAGTTCAGATGTTTAGAATGCTTGGCTCAGGGACTGAAGCATGTATGTGTGCCGCTCGTATAGCACGACTTAAGACAGGAAAGAAAAATATCTTAAAAATGGGTGGCGCTTACCATGGATGGTCTGATCAGTTAGCTTATGGTATTCGCGTACCGGGAACTAAAAGCTTATTATCTAAAGGTGTGCCAAATTTTGTTTTTAAACATACAGATGAATTTTTTCCTAATGATTTGGAAGACCTTGAAAGAAAATTGTGGAAAAATAAATTTTACGGTGGTACTGCTGCAGTATTTATTGAGCCTATGGGTCCTGAAAGTGGAACTAGACCTGTTTCTAAAGAATTTATTAAAGGCACAGAAATTTTGGCGCGAAAATATGGTGCATTATTAATTTTTGATGAGGTTGTAACTGGATTTAGAATCGGAACAAGTGGAGCACAGGGTTATTTTGAGGTAGACCCGGACTTGACCATTTTTGGTAAAATAATTGCCGGAGGATATCCTGGAGCAGGGGGAGTAGGAGGCCATAAGGATTGTATGGTCCATTTAGGAGCGGGTCTTGATAGTTCAGGTAAGAAAATACCGAAAGCTATGTGTGGAGGTACCTTAGCAGCAACACCCGTATCTTGTGTGGCAGGATATTATACATTGTGTGAAATTGAAAAAACAAACGCCTGTGAAGTTGCAGGTCGTATGGGAGATAGACTGACAATTGGTCTACAGAAAATCATTAAAAAATATGATTTACCTTTTGTTGCATTTAATCAGGGATCAATTTGCCATTTGGATAATGCCGGAACTATGCATTTTTGTGTAGACTGGAAAAGGCCGTGGAAAATCCCAAATATATTAAAAGAGACGGGTAAACGTCAAAAAGAGATGGAGCATATGGGTGCTGCATACATGGCTGAAGGTATTATAACTTTGGCTGGTTCAAGATTGTATACAAGTGCGGCCTATACTGAGGAAATGATAGATGATGTATTAGAAAGATTTGAGCGAGTTTTGTCTAAGTGTGGACCAATTGATGTTTCCTAATTTTTATTGTAAATAGATTGGAGTATATATGAAAAACTCAATAGAAGAAGCAAAAAAGGATGTAATTAAAGCCGGTAAAATATTGGTTGAAAACGGTCTTATTGCAAGAACATGGGGAAATGTAAGCGCAAGGATTTCTGATGAACAATTTGTTATAACGCCAAGCGGGTTAGCATATGAAACTTTGATACCGGAACAGATAGTCATAGTTAATATAGCTGATTGTTCTTATAACGGAAACATAAAACCCTCCAGCGAAAAGGGAATACATGCTGACACATATAAGCTGCGACCAGAAGTTAATTTTATAATTCATACACATCAGTTAATGGCCTCAGTCATAAGCATTGAAGGGAAGAGTATAAATATTGAAAATAATGAATATAGAGAAATATTAGGTGAGGTAATTCCATGTACAGATTATGGAATGTCATCAACGAAAAAACTTAGGAAAAAAGTATCTGAAGCAGTAAGTAACTATCCTGACAGCAAAGCATTTATTATGAAAAACCATGGAACAATTTGTATGGGATATAATCTTAAAAACACCTTTGATGTTGCTACAATACTTGAAAAAATAGCTGAAGAAAAATATAAGTCTACAATTAAAGAAAATGAAAGTCACCCCATCGCAGATTATGGGAACAGTTTTCGACAGGGTAATAAATTTACTATAACAATAAGTGGGAAAACTGCAGAATATAGTATAGATGGAGTGTTTGAAGATATGCCTAAAGAGGTGCAGCTTCATGCTGAAATATATAAAAAGAATAATATTTCTAATATCCTTCATGCTACAGATGATGTTATAGTTGAATTCAGCAGAACAGGTCGTATTTTAAAACCCCTTTTAGACGACCTTGTCCAGATAGCAGGTATCAATATACAAACAACAAAGAGCAGTAATATTAGTGGAATTGCAAAGATGCTTAAAAAGAAAAATGCTATTTTTCTTGAAAAAGAAGGGGCTCTTTGTACCGGTGTAACAAAGGCAGATGCCGAAGCCGTGGTTATGGTTCTAAGAAAAGGGTGTTTGGCTGATTTTTATTCTAGTGCAAGGAAGTTAACAGACCAATTAGGCTTAATAGATTCATATATTCAAAGGATTGTTTATAAAAATAAGTACTCAAAAATAAAAGATAATGGGGCAGGGGCAGCATATGTTGAAAAAATTGACAGACGATAAATTAGCAGAAATACTTGAGGTTGGCATAACCGAATTTGCCGAAAAAGGACCTGATGGTGGTAACATCAATGTAATCGCCAAAAAAGCAGGAATAAGTGTAGGTGTTTTATATAAATATTATGACAATAAGGAGACCTTTTTCCAGGCATGTCTAAAAAGAAGCCTTAATGTATTAGAATCAGTTCTGCGTGATATTATAGAGTGTGATGATAAGCTGTTGACAAGAGCAGAAAAGATGATTAGAGCAGTCTTGTATTACTCAAGGGGATATAGTAATTATGTTAAAATGTACAACGTAATTACTTCAGGCAGCAGTCAAAAATATGCATCAGTATATGCTAAAGAAATTGAAAGCTTAACATCTAAAATATATACGGAATTTATAGAGAGAGCCATAAGGGATAAAGATATAAGAGATGATATTAGTCCTAAGTTTTTTGCATTTTTCTTTGATAATTTACTTATGATGCTGCAATTTTCTTATAGCTGTGATTATTATAAGGAAAGAGCAAAAATATATTGTGGTGAAGATATTTTTAGTAACGACGAAAAAGTGGTTACAGAGTTATTAAAATTTCTTGAATCAGCATTTACTTTCAGTCAGTCAGAGGTTGTTCACAAAAGTAATTAAAATTTGAGTCGTAAAGAGGATGATATTATGATTTATGTTATTGCTTACGATATAGGAACTACGGGAGTTAAAACTTGTCTTTTTAGTATAGACAAAAAAATCAGTCTTATAGCAGAAGAACATAGGGGTTATGAACTATACATATTAGAAAATGGCGGGGCGGAACAAGATGAACACCAATGGTGGGATGCTATGTGTATTACTACGAAAAAGATATTTGAGAAGGTTAAAATAGAACCGTCTCAAATATCCGGAATATCTTTTTGTTCTCAAATGCAGGGCCTTGTAATGGTTGATGAAGATGGCATACCTGTACGAAAACCAATGAGCTATATGGATCAACGAGCCACTAAAGAAATTAAAAATGGTATCCAACATGGTATTCAAGTGTCGGGCTGCAATGTTTTTAAACTAATTAAAAGTCTTATAATAACAAAAGCAGTTTCTCTCAGTGTCAAAGATCCTGTATGGAAATATAAATGGATAGAATGCAATGAAAAGACAAATTTTGAAAAAACATATAAATGGCTTGATGTAAAGGAATATTTAATTTGTAAATGTACAGGCAACTTTGTTATGACAGAAGATTCTGCTTATTCTACTATGCTGTATGATACAAGGAAAGGGAAAAATTGTTGGAGCAAGACACTCTGTAAAATGTATGGTGTTAAATTTGAGCATCTTGCAGAAATAATTAAGTCCACAGACCAAGCTGGTTCACTTACAAAAAAAGCATCTGAAGATTTGGGCTTGGTTCACGGCATACCTGTATATGGCGGTGGTGGTGACGCTTCATTGATAGGAGTTGGAGCAGGGTGCGTTAAAGTAGGAGATACACATATTTACTTAGGTACATCCGGCTGGGTTTCTACTATTGTGGATAAACAAAAAGTAGATATAATAAATATGATTGCTTCAATTGTGGGAGCTCAAAAAGGACAATATAATTATTTTGCGGAAATGGAGACGGCCGGTAAATGCCTTGAGTGGGTAAAAGACCATTTAGCTTTAGATGAAATTGGTATATATATAGAAAAAAGGCATATACCAGATAACCAAGAAATTATTTATAAAAACTTATACAATTACTTAATGGAAACAATAAGCACGATTGAACCGGGATCAGGAGGCGTAATTTTTACACCCTGGTTGCACGGGAACAGATGCCCATTTGAGGATCCTAATGCTGCTGGTATATTTTTCAATATTACTTTAGAAACCGGCAAGACTGAACTTATACGTTCAGTTGTGGAGGGAATTTGCTATCACTTACGTTGGATGCTTGAATGCCAGGAAAAGGTCATAGAAGTTTCTGATACTATAAGGTTTGTTGGAGGGGGATCACTTTCTGCAATTACAGCACAAATTTTGGCTGACATAACATCACACAAAATTGAGGTAGTCAAGAGCCCTCAAAATGTAGGTGCTTTAGGTGCTGCTGCTGTAGTGGGAGTTGGGCTTGGTGTTATTCCAAACCTTGAAACCATAAGAGATTATGTAGAAGTTGAAAAATTTTTCATTCCAAACAGTAATACTAAAGCTATATATGAAAGAAACTTTCAAGTTTTTAAAAAACTATATAAATATAATAAAAAGGGATTTAAAGATTTACATACGGATGTTGAGGTACTAAATGAAGAACTTTCAACACTTAATTAAATTTCTTAGGAGGATCTAAAATGCCAAGCGAACCAGCAAAGAAGGTTGCAAATATTGACGGTAATAAAAACATCAGAAAAGAAGTTATCCGAGGTATTAAATTTACATTATTTTCTCTTTCCGCAGGTTTAATACAAATAATTACTTTTTCCATTCTTAATGAATTTACAAATTGGCGCTACAGTGCTTGTTATTTAGTTGCATTGACTTTATCTGTATTATGGAACTTTACTTTAAATCGCCGATATACATTTCGTTCGTCAAACAATGTATCTATAGCCATGGGCAAAACATTTGCATTTTATTTAGTATTTACCCCTGTTTCGACGATTATTGGAGACTACCTTGTAGAAAAACTTCTATTGAATGAATACTTTATTACAATTGCAATTATGATTTCAAATTTTGTACTTGAATTTTTATATGACCGTTTTTTTGTGTTTTATAAATCTATTGATACAAATCATTTG
>JAQVRY010000100.1 GCA_028700795.1 Tissierellia bacterium
GTTATTTTGTCCATTAATATTCACTCTGCTTCTTTACGATTTCAAATATTTCTTTTAACTTTTCTTCATCTTTAATGTATTTGCCTATGGTGTATTTTACCTTGCGTTCTTTAATTTTGTTTCCTCTAAATCCTTCAGGTTTTGAATTTCTAATATCTTCATCAATTGATATAACTAATTCCTCATTATGCTCTAAATTGTCATAAAGGGCACGCTTGGCTCCTGTATTAATTCTCCTTGGATATTCATTTGAAGCTCCTGGGTTTTTTACCTTCTTTGTAAGTTCAATTATTTCTTTCAAATACTTTTCATAGTTTTCAACTTTTTCTTTTCGCATCTTTATCAGATCATCTAACAGAACGGACATTTTTTCATAATATTTTGGATTTGTAGGTGTTTCATCAACTATTAACTTTCTTACATTATTTTCAATAGTTTCTGCTACCGCTTCCTTGTCTTTCTTTATGCCCTCAGGCAATATATTTATAGCATCTTCACCTCTTGCTACAATTATATCTATAAGGGTTAAATCGTCAAATTCTGAAATCTTTTTACTGTCACTGGCAGAAATGTATGAATCAATAAGATGTCGCATATCACCTTCATATGCCTTAAGGTCAATATAATCTCCTGCTGCATGCATAACAATAGAACGGATATTATCATAGAATTTTGTAGCATCTTTAATTTCCTTAATTTCTTTTGCTGTGTATCCTGCTTCCACCATTTCATCAGCTATACCTGCATATGCTCTTATAAAAGCAACAACCAGCTTATATAACTCGAGTCTCTTTTGTTCATTTTCCTTTATTGCATCCTTATCCAAAGTATCTTCTGCAACAAAATAATGTATATATGCTAATTCTCCTTTGGATGCATCAATGGGTTCGCAAAGTGCCTTGAGGCTTTCATAAGCTAAATCCAATCTTTCTTTGGATAGCTTTAGTCTGTCTTTTAAAAGCCCATCAACATCATCTTTATCATAGTCTCCAAATGCTTCTGATGTGTAGTCTTTAACAGATTCCTCTAAACTCTTAAATAAATCCTTATAGTCAATAATGTATCCATAATCCTTGTCGTCTCCATCAAGGCGGTTAACACGGCATATGGCTTGGAAAAGACCATGATCTTTCATGTTTTTGTCAATATATAAATAGGTGGCAGGTGGTGCATCAAACCCCGTTAAAAGCTTATCTACAACTATTAAAAGCTTCATTTGAGCAGGTTCTTCAACAAACTGTTTTTTTACATCTTCTTCGAAGTTTTCTACCGACTTGCCGTTTAGCATTTTATTGTATATATCATATTTCTCAATATTTTCAGTTTCAATATCTTCACCGGTTGCTTCGCCTTTTATATCTTTAATATTTGGTATGTATGATGTAATGATGGCACACTTTTTAAAGCCTTTGGACTGGAAAATTTCATAGTACTTGCATGCTTCATAAATGCTTCCGGCAATTAACAATGCATTTCCACGACCATTTTGCAATCTGTCTTTTGTTGCCATATCAAGGATTATCTCGTTAGCTATTTTTTCAAGCCTTGATTTTGAGCTTAAAACCTTTTGCATAGTGCCCCATTTTTCTTTTAGCTTTGCTACTGCATATTCTGTTACTCCTTTTGTCTTTGCTTCAAACCATTTGTCTATATTTTCCTGAGAGGTTATGTTTTGGTCAACGTCTCTTGCTTCATACTGAAGGTCTACGATTACCTTATCGCTGACTGCTTCGTCAAATTTATATGTGTGTATATAGGAGCCGAAAACTTCAATACTTTTTTTCTTATCCGTCTTAAGAAGCGGCGTCCCTGTAAATCCCACAAACATAGCATTTGGAAGGATTAGCTTCATAGCATCATGAAGTATCCCTGATTGGGTCCTGTGGCATTCATCCACGAATACATATATGTCGCCTTTAGCTTTGAAATCCTTAGGTAAGCTTTTTTTGATTTCCTCAATATACTGGTCATAGTCCGATTCAGTTAGTTCGCCTTCTTTATGTCCAAATTTGTGAATGAGAGAACATAACATAAGCGGTGTTGTGGAATTTAGCTTTTCAATAAGGTCTTTGCCGCTTTTTGTTCTGTATATTTCTTCATCTACACCTGTAAACACTTTTTCTATTTGAACATCAAGCTCTTCTCTGTCGGTTATAACAAGAATCCTTGAATCTGCTATATTTTCTCTTATCCATTTGGCAATCCAAACCATTATAAGGCTTTTTCCGCTTCCTTGTGTATGCCATATAATGCCGCCTTCACGTTTTTTAATCCTTGCTTCTGCTGCCTTTACTCCAAAATATTGATTAGGTCTGCAGAGTTTTTTAGTTCCTCTATCGTATACAATGAAATCATGTATTATTTCAAGAAATCTTTCCTTATGACACAATCCAACAATCTGCTTGTCTAACAAATAATCCAAATCATTTGTCAGCAGTTCAACCTTTAAGCTTAGCTCATCTGCGGCTTTATTGTCTTCTTTCCAGGTGAGATAATATTTTTCTTTAGTTTCAATGGCTCCATATTTCATGCCTTCAGTGTCATTACCTGCCATGACAATTTGCATTGTATGGAAAAAAGGCTTGATAAAGTTGGATGATTGGTTGTCTAAGTTTTGCCTGATACCCTCTGAAACAGATACTGTGCTGCGCTTAAGCTCTATAACACCAAGGGCAATGCCGTTAACATACAAAACAATGTCAGGTCTTTTGTTATGTTCACCTTTAATTGATACTTCCTCAGCAATATAGAAGTCGTTGTCATAGGGGTCTTCAAAGTTAATGAACATAACCGTCTGATTATTATCACCTATGTTTTCCTTTACCCGTGCTCCATAGCGGATTAAAGAATAAACTTCTTTATTTACATAATATAGCTTATCAACCTGATTGTTTGCAGCATTAATAAGCATTTCAATTGCTCGGTTTATGAGTTCTTTGCTGTATCCCTTTTTAATGAGGTATTTTCGTAAATACAGTTCTTCAATATTTGAATTCTTGTCTCTTGTCTTCCAGTTTCCCAAGTATGTGTAATCAAGCTTATCAGAAAACAGCTTGACTATCCTGTCTTGAGTTTTTCTTTCAACTTGACCTACACCGCTCATACTAATCTAATCCTCCCTGTTAATAGTTCCTGCATCATGCCTTGCTTTATTTTTTTATATTTTTCTAATTTTTGTTGTAATGATTCAATTTCGGAATCTATATCAGTTAATATTTTTGAAATTTCGTGCTGTTCTTCTATTGAAGGCACATGGAAAGAAAATTCCTTCAGAAACTTAAAATGCCTATTATATCCTGTGTTTGGAATTTCTTTAGTTAACAATTGATAGTAAAAGTATTTAGCATTATATTCATTCTTAACTTTAAGCAATTGAGTTCCATCTGCTCCAACGATAAAATCAAAATTTATATATTTAAAAATCCTTGTATGATCTCCAAATACAATAACATTCTTATTATTATTTTCAAAAACTTTATCTGAATTATCACTATATCCGATAATAAGTGTTTTTCCTTGATCGATAATCGGATATTTACCATAATCATTATAATCTAATGAATTTAATTGATATTTTTTATTTGGTATTTTTATGAAAATATTGTCAAATTTTTTAGTCTCCCACTCACCGCTAAATCCAGGTAATCTTTTTTTGCCTGTCAGCAGTTGTTGCATTGTTCCTTGCTTGATTTTTTTCTTTTTATCAATTAGTTTTTGAAGAGATTGAATTAAATTGTCTGTGTTTGTTAAGGTTTCAGCTATAACCTTTTGAACTAGCAAATTAGGCACTGGAAAACTGAAATGTATAAAATCCTTTTGATATAAATGTGATATTGTAGAACCAGCGGATAGTTTATTTAAGAAATCAGTAAATATGCTGGACATTAATACATGATAAAAATACTCAGGATTATAAGCATTATCAATAGGTCGAATAACAAATACACCACTGTTTAATGTAGCCTCTTTTAAAATTTTATCTATATACGCAACCTTACCAATAGTTCCGTCTTTGGTTACTAAAACATCACCCAATTTTATTTGAATATTTTTATCTTGATTATATCTTTGCTTACTTACATAGTGGCAATTATTCCAATCAATTCTTCCGTTATTAAAATCTGTACCTGTTATAAGAAAATAATCCCCGGTATCTAAATATTCAGCTGTAGTAAGTCCTTGCCATCCAATTCTTGCTTTTAAAGAAGAATTTTCAAATAGTCTATTAACATTCCAATCCTCTGGTAAGATTCCAATTATAGTTTTCTTATAACCATCCTTTACTTTTTCTTTTACCATGTGAATCCCATCCTTTTCAAATGTTCTTCAACTTTGCTTGAATAACTTTCAACTTCTTCTTCAATTTCAGCTAAGGTTTCGTCATATCTTTCAGCAAGCTCTTTTATCCTTGATGTCAACCGATGTGATATTTTATCAAGCTCACTGTTAACTTCACCTACAATAGCAGGAATCCATTTGTGGTTAACTACAAGGTCTTTTACTTCTGTTGTTGTTAAGGATTCATATTTTTCATCAACTAGTTTTTCTAAAGCCTTAACTGCTTCCTTTATCTTTTTATTTGCAGCTGTTTCCTTGTCAATAATGTCAATATATTCATTAAGGGTATTGAATTCATCTTGAAAATCTGAATTATCTTTTATTTCTTTTAATCGGTTTTTAATGCTGTTTTTATTAATATTGCCTCTGTCATTTTTATAGTCTTCAAGAACACCTTCGTCACCGCTGTTTTCCTCTTCAAATTCTTCCTTATGACTTGTTAGTTCATCTCTTTCTGCTTCAAGAGATTCGATTTCTTCTTTTTCCTTTAAGAAATATTTATTAACTACAATTTCTTCAGGCAATAAGTCTCTATCACCAATCCATCCGTTTTCTATAACAATATATACATCATCTTTCATGGTTTCAAGCCAATAGGTCATAAGGTACTGATACATGTCATATTTATCAACAAGAATTTTCCCATCAAACGATTTTAAAATATCTTCTGACATTTCATGGATTAATAATTTTGAGTCGGTACTGCAATTAATACCTTCTAACCTGTTTCTGTGTCTTTCAACCCAATCATTAATAATTGAATTTACATTTGAT
>JAQVRY010000101.1 GCA_028700795.1 Tissierellia bacterium
TCCTTTGAAACGCGTTCAATCATATTAACAGCATTTTCAACATTTTTTTCTTTATCCGCATAAACCATGGATTGTATTAATGCAACTTTGAATTTTTTCAAAAAAACCTCCTCCTATTATAATTATATGATATTTGCCAATATTCTACTTTGTTCTGTTTTTCCCGGGAAATTTCGACAATTAATTTAATACTGCACTCCCCTCCAAATGTTTTGTATCATTATAGAATATTTCTTTTATTTCATTATTTTCATCTATTTCTATATAAGAAAGACTGCAATTTTTAACTACATTTCCCATCCAGTCACTGCTTAGCTTGAATTTTCTTATATATGCCTCGATACATTTAAGGGTTCCCCCATGGGCAACTATCAGTGTTGTTTTGTTTCTATGTTTATCAACTACTTCAGTGAAAACTTTTACAACTCTTTTGTAAAATTCCTGAAGATTTTCTCCATTTGGATAACGGTTGTTGAATGGGTCCTTCTCAATTTCAGCAAGCAGCTCAGTATGTTTACTTTTAATATCAACATAGCTCATGCCTTCAAATTCACCTAAATTTATCTCTTTTAAACCATCATATTTTATTATTTGAACATCCTTATTCCCGCGAGCTATTTCAGCAGTGTTGTAAGCTCTCAACAAAGGACTGGAAACTATATAATCCAATTCAATATCTTCAATTCGATCTGCCAAAAGTTCTGCTGCCAATATTCCCTTATCTGTTAGCTCCGAATTTTTATGTCCTTGAAACCTGCGTTGTCTGTTCCAAACTGTTTCGCCATGTCTCGTTAAGTAGATTTTTGTCATATCAATTCCCTTTCCTTAAATTTCTTCTAATAATACCATTAATTCCTTTAATATTCATTAATCATTACATCAGATTATAAAGCCTATATCTCCCTACTCTTTCTCACCGGTGCTCATCCACTGTAGAAATTGCTCTTCCGTGATAATTTCTATTCCTAATTCCTTAGCTTTTTTATTCTTAGAAGAATTTGATAAATTATCATTATTGATTAAATAATTAGTTTTTGAAGTTACCGAAGATGTAACCTTCCCGCCTCTTTCTTCAATTTCAGCTTTTAATTCATCTCTATTTTTAAATTTCTCAACAGACCCGGTAATTACAAAAATCTGATTTTCAAAAATCTGCTCTGATTTTGCCTTATTGCTAAATTCAATTTCCACTTCTTTAAGCACATCTTCCACAATAATTTTCTTTTTTTCATCGCTGAAAAATTTCACGTAATTCTTTGCCATTACTTCCCCAATGCCGCTTATTTCAATTAATTGTTCAAATGATGCATTTTGAATTTTCTCCCAATCGTCATTGAATTTTCTGCTTATGAGTTTAGCATTTGACAAGCCTATGCCTGCTATCCCAAAGCTGAACAAAAGCCTTGATGATGTAGTTTTTCTTGCCTTATTCACTGAATTAACCAAGTTGTTAAAAGATTTTTCACCAAAGCCTTCCATATTAGTAATTATACCTTTAAATTTTTCTATATGAAAGATATCAGCTAATTCTTTAACTAATCCTTTTGCAATTAATTTTTCAATAGTAGCTTCAGAAAGTCCTTTAATATTTAATGCATCTCTGCTTACAAAATGTGTAAATGATTTTATTTGCTTTGCTAAACATTCTTCATTTATGCAGTATAATGTTTTAATGTCATTATCGTTTTTAATTATGGCTTCACCGCTACATACAGGGCAATGTTTAGGAATTTCAATATTATTGCTTCTTGTTAAATTGTCTGAAACTTGGGGAATTATCATATTTGCCTTATACACATTGATTGTATCACCTATTCCAAGCTCTAATTCTTCGAGTATACTTAAATTGTGAATGCTTGCACGGCTTACGGTTGTTCCTTCAAGTTCAACCGGTTCAAAAATTGCAATTGGATTTATTAATCCTGTTCTTGAAGCGCTCCATTCAATTTCTAAAAGTTTAGTTTCCTTTATTTCATCTATCCATTTAAATGCTATGGAATCTCGAGGAAATTTTGAAGTGCTTCCCAATGACTCCCCATATTTTATATCGTCAAATGTTAATACAAGACCATCAGAAGGTAAATCATATTCGCTTATATGTTCTTCAAACCATTTAACAGCATCTTCTATATCAGATGTTACTTTTTTAAAATCCACAACGCCAAATCCTTGCTTTTTAAGCCAATTTAACTGCTCAATTCTTGAATTTTTAAAATCGACATCAGCTATTACAACTGAAAATGCATAAAATCCAACATTTCTTTCTGCAGTTATTTTGTTGTTTAGCTGTCTTACAGAGCCGCTGCAAAGATTTCTGGGATTTTTATATTTACCCACCGCTTCCGGTATTATCTCATTTATTTTATAAAAGTCTGAATAACTAATAACTGCTTCTCCTCGTAAAACCAAACTTCCTTTATAGGCAATACTAAGAGGAATATTAGTAAATACCTTTGCATTATTTGTAATTACTTCGCCAATTTCTCCATTGCCCCTGGTTACAGCCTTAGTAAGGTGTCCACCTTCATAGGTTAACACAATTGTAAGACCATCAAGCTTCCAAGAAAGAACTCCCACTCTTTCTCCCAACCAATCCCTTAAAGCAGAAACTTCCTTAGTTTTATCCAACGAAAGCATAGCTTTCTCATGCCTTTCCTCAGGTAAATTTGATAACAGCTCATATCCTACACGAATGGTGGGGCTGTTGGACAATACGATTCCTGTCTCTTCTTCCATTTCTTTCAGCTCATCATAAAGCTTATCATATTCATAATTTGACATTACTTCTCTGTCTTCTTGATAATATGCTTTGTTTGCCTTATTTAAGAGCTTTATTTTTTCTTTCATCAGCAGTAGTTTTTCCATATTTAACCTCTTATATTTTTTCAATTGGAGCATGTTTAAGTGAAAGATTCTTAATCCCTTTATTTTCAAAAGCTATTACGATTATTTTATCGTCTCCGTTATCTTTTATTTGAACTACTGTTCCCTTTCCCCAAGGCGTGTGCATTATTTTATCACCGAGCTCAAAATCATCTGATTTAAGTTTAGGTTTTTCTTTTTCTATAATTTCCGTTTTGTCCACAAAAAGGTTGTTTTTTCGATTTCTAATATTTGATTCTAATTGCTGAATCTTTTTATTGCTAAAAGAAGCAGTATCGGATTCTTCTATGCATTCTTCAGGAATCTCTTCCAAAAATCTCGATTTCATCCTCATTTCATGGCTTCCAAAACGCATTCTATCCCTTGCATGTGTTATATATAGCATTCTTTTAGCTCTTGTTATTGCAACATAGAGAAGTCTTCTCTCTTCTTCAACATCATCTTTATCATCATGTATGAGTGGAAACATACCATCTTCAAAACCGGTTATAAAGACTGTGTCATATTCAAGACCTTTTGCGCTGTGTACAGTCATCAATGTTACCACGTCTTTTGCGGAATCAGTCCTATCTATATCAGCCAGCAATGAAATATGAGCTAAAAAGTCCTCTAATGTATTCTCGGCATACCTTTCTTCAAAATCCTTTGCTGCCGACAAAAATTCATCTATATTTTCCACACGACTTCTTCCTTCAACCGTTTCGTCTTGAAGCAGCATACCTTTGAGTCCTGTGTCTTCGATTACACTTATTATGAATTCGCTTAAAGGCATTACATCCTTTTTAATCATAAGCATTTCTATCATTGACACAAAGCTTTCAACACTCTTTGCTGCTGAAGGCATTAGCTCCATTTTATCAAAGTCAAAACATGCTTCAAATTCTGAAACTCCCCTTGAGTCGGCATAATTTGATATGGTGTCAGTTGTTTTTTGTCCTAATTTCCTTCTTGGCACATTGATAATCCTTTCAAAGCTTACGTTATCCTTTTGATTTAGAATAAGCCTTAAATAAGCCATTATATCCTTTATTTCTTTTCTGTCGTAAAATTTTACTCCACCTACAATTTTATAGGGTATTCCTTCTCTTATTAAACCTTCTTCCAATGCTCTTGACTGTGCATTTGTTCTGTATAAAATGGCTATTTCAGAATAATTTATATTTTTTTCTCTGTGCTCTTTTCGAATCAAGGCTGCAGTGGTAAAAGCCTCATCTCTTTCATTGTCTGTTTCAAGTATTCTTATTAAATTTCCCTCTTTAATCTCCGTATATAAATTTTTACCCTTCCTTTGACAATTGTTTTTAATAACTCCATTTGCAGCATTTAGTATAACATTCGTAGAGCGATAATTTTTTTCAAGCTTTATTATTTCTGCACCTTTGAAGTCATTTTCAAAATTAAGAATATTGGTTATATCAGCACCTCTCCAGCCGTAAATGGATTGGTCCTCATCTCCTACCACAAATACATTGTTGTCACCGTTTTTCTTTTTACCTAATATTCTTATGAGATTATACTGAACATTGTTGGTATCCTGGTATTCATCCACAAGTATATACTTAAACCTATCTTGATACTGCTCCAAAACATCTTCATTCTTTTCAAATAGTTCAAGTGTTTTTACAATTAAATCATCAAAGTCCAATGCATTGGCAGTTTTGAGCTTTTTTTCATAAAGAGCATATACTTCCCCTTTATTTCTGTTTGAATAATTTAAGTAATTATCTTTAATATAGTTGTCGGGAGTATTGCGCCTGTTTTTTTCATTGCTTATAAGTGCTTTAATACTTTTATAATTATATAACTTGGGGTCTAATTCCAATTCCTTTATGCAGTCTCTTATTACTATTCTTTGGTCATCTGCATCGTAAATGATAAAGTTTTTATCATAACCTATTCTTTCAATAAATCTTCTTAATATGCGTACACAAACAGAATGAAAAGTCCCAATCCACATTCTATCTATGGAATAATCAATAAGTTGTCCTATTCTTTCCTTCATTTCATCTGCTGCTTTATTGGTAAATGTTATTGCAAGAACTTCCCAAGGCATTGCTTTTCCTGACTCAATCAAATATGCAGTGCGATGAGTAAGGACTCTTGTTTTCCCGGTACCAGCCCCTGCAATAACCAATATAGGTCCTTTATCATGAGAAGCTGCTTCTCTTTGCTTGTCATTTAATGAATTAAGTATTTCCAT
>JAQVRY010000102.1 GCA_028700795.1 Tissierellia bacterium
TGCACAGACCGCAGTAATAACCCTTGTAACTGTAATATTCCTTGAATTTCAATTCCATTTTATTTATCGTTATGTAACCGAACATTAGCTCACTCATTTCTTTGTTGTTACTAATTGTATCAATTATGTCTTGTTTTATCAATAAAAATTTTGGATATAGACTCCCGGCTGAAAACTCCCTGAGCAAAATAAATTACACCTTTATATAATACACCTGTATAATTAAAATAGTATTAATAAACAATGAATTGCTAATTAAATATATACATAATGCTGTTATTTCCCCTTATGTCGCATAAAATTTGCGCTCTTTGCAAATGATTACCGCCTTTTACCATATGTATCGGGATACAACTCCTGTCTATGAAAAGTCCATGTTGGCAGGGGGAATGTGTCCAAATGAGGTCTCTTAAAAACGGGGTTATGGCATCTTATAATTGACATTGTTGTCATTAAAGAATATTATAGTATAAAGTATCAAGGGAGGAAATATGAATACAGACAAAAAAGAAATAACCAGTGCTTTAACTCACCTTGGGGGAGCAATTTTTGGGGTAATCGATTTGATATTGTTGTTGAATATAGCTGTAAAATCAAGCAGCTTAATTACTATAGCATCATTTTTAGTATTTGGTTTAAGTGTGATATTCTTGTATTCTACCAGCTGTGTTTATCATTTTATTGACAGCTCTAAGAAAAAAGCTAAGCTTATAATGAGAAAGCTTGATCACATTATGATTTTTGTTTTAATAGCAGGTACATATACGCCCATATGCCTTTTAGTATTAAATAAAGATATAGGTTACAAATTATTGTTTGTGGTTTGGTCAATAACAATTATTGGAGCATTTATCAAAATATTTTGGATTAATGCACCCCGATGGGTCAGTTCAGGCTTATATATAGGTATGGGATGGATTTCAATTTTTGTTTTCATGCCTTTAGTTAAAAGTATGGCGCCAGGAGGATTATTTTGGCTTAGTTTGGGTGGATTACTGTACACTGTTGGAGGAGTTATTTACGGCTTAAAAAAACCAAACATAGATAAACCATGGTTTGGGTTTCACGAATTATTTCATTTGTTTGTTTTGGCAGGGACTTTCTGTCATTTCATAATGATGTATTTTTATATAGCTTGACCGGACAAATGTCATCCACATGTCCGAATACGCTTTTGTCATCCTGAGCGAAGCGAAGGATCTCAGGTTTTAAACGATGGGATTCTTCATTGCATTCAGAATGACAGGGCTTCGCCCTGTTCCGGTGATTTTTTAGCCGCCGCTCAGAATGGGCAGAAAAAATATTTCTGAATCATCCTCAACTTTGTCTGATAGTTTCTTTGGAATGCCGTTGACAAGCACAGCGCCTATGTGCTGCTTGTCAATTTTTAATTCCGTAATTATTTCACCAATCGTAATATCTTTATATTCCAAAGCAATATTTTTCACATGGCTGTCATCTATAGATAACTTTATCTTTATCATGCCACAACCTCAACTCATCCAATTCATCTGTATTAATATCAAAAACTTGATTCGTGCTTTCAATTCTTCTGTTTGTAAATGCTTTTGGCATACGATAATCTTCTTTACTAAAACCTGCAAGTTCATTAAACTTATGCTCATTTCTTATAGCCTCCAAAGCCATATCCTCAAGCCAATTCATGTCCAGCTCCCAGCCGTGAAATGCATTTACCAAATCAACAAGTAGATCCATATGTTTTGCTATTGCTGCTCTTGCAAACATGCATACTCCCAGGCAGTCGATTTTAGCCATCATAATTTGTGCATCCTTTGAAGCACCGATATAGTCATCGGTCTTTATCATGGGACCGTAGGTATGGTCTGCACCCATAGGCGAAGTTGCAAAGGTAACTCCCATTGCTTTTATTGCCCTTGGGTCATAAGCAGGCATTGCCTGGCCGTTTACGACAGGGATATTTTCAACTCCCAAAGTCTTTCCTGCTGTTAATGTGCCTTTTGAAAGCAATCTTCCAAGCTCTGTATCATTTTTTATTTCATCTAATAAATTTAATGCTCCCTCATCATCTCCAAATTCCACAATCCCTGCTTCCATTGCCATTCCCATGGCTGCTCCTGTCTCAATGGTGTCAATACCGAAATCATTACAGACGGCATTTAATTTTGCAATTGTGTCTAAATCTCCAATTCCAAGATTTGATCCCATTAATCCTATTGTTTCATATTCAAGGGGAGAGACGATTGTTTTTCCTTCCTTGTCAGGAACAACATTTGAACATTGGATTATACAGCCAGGCATGCAAGCATGGGTGGTTTTTCCTTCTCCGCCCCTATTTTTTATGAACTCGTACAAACTTTCCCCTGAAATTTCTTCTGCATGCTCAAATTTTCCCCCTCTGAAATTTCTTACGGGTAGCCCGCTTAAATCATTTGAAGTCCTTACTGTTGCAGCTGTACCTAAAGTTTTGTATGAGATGGAGCTAGGAGCTTCAATTACTATTTGTGAATATTTTTTTAATACTTCTTTGTATTTTTCTTTATTTTTTATTTCAACTGCACCTTTTTCTTCTACTACAATTCCTTTGATTTTCTTAGAGCCCATTACTGCTCCAAGTCCCCCTCTGCCGCTGTATCTATTAGGTTTTTTCTCCTTATCCATAGTTGCTATTCCTGCAATATTGTACAACCTTTCACCGGCTTGACCTATGCATGTGACTGCACAATCAGGATATTTATCAAGCATTTTCACGCAAAATTCAAAGGTTCCCATCCCTTTGTATGAGTCTGCAGACTCTAAGAAGCATTTATCCTTATTAATTCGAATATAGTACCATTCATCTTCTTCAGGAATATCTTCTACAACAACTGCTTTTATCCCAAGGGAAGCAAGCCACATAGCTGTAATGCCTCCTCCGTTGCTTTCCTTGATACCGCCTGTTAAGGGACTTTTAGCTCCAATAGAAATTCTGCTTGCACTTGACACATTTGTTCCGGTCAATAGTCCGTTGGCAATAATAAGTTTATTTTCTCTGCCTAAAGGGTCACATTTAGGGTTTACTTCATTTAACATTATTTTTGCTATTAATCCCCTGCCACCGGTTTTTAAATATTCAAGTGGAGCATCTTCATATGTAATTTCTTTTGTTCTTAAATTTATTCTCAGAATTTTTTTCATTTTACTCTCCTTTTACAATGTCAATGTTAGTTTACCCTCACAGCAAAGATTTTAATCATTTCAAGGTGGGTTTTACCGGGAATTTTATCATTATTCTTGTACCACTGCTTGAACTTTTAATATCTATGGTACCATCATATAGCTCTGCGATATGTTTTACTATGGAAAGCCCAAGACCTGTGCCTCCCGTTTCCTTTGAACGACTTTTATCAACTCTATAAAATCTTTCAAATATCCTGTCTATGTGTTTAGGAGGTATACCCACTCCTGTATCACTTATAACTATATTTGCAAGTCCATCCTTTTCATAAATCTTTATATTCACACTTCCGCCGTCTTTATTGTATTTAATTCCATTATCAATGAGATTATATAATAGCTCATTAATATAATTATTGTTTGCTTTCATTACAACATTATCTGCGTTAAGTATTAGTTTAACATTATAATCTTCTGCTTTTGATTTAAGTAAATTGACTACGTCCTCACTAATATCTTTAATGTTAATTAACTTTTCTTCAACATTTTGGGTATGTTCTTGAATTTTAGAAAGCCTCATTAAGTCTTCAATTAAAGAAATTAACCGCATTCCTTCCTTATGAATCAGGGCACTGTATTTTTCAATATCATCTCCTGTTATTAAACCCTCTTTTATCATCTCCGCAAAACCTATCATAGTGGTCAGAGGTGTTTTCAATTCATGGGAAACATTAGCTGTAAATTCACTTCTCATAATTTCAGATTTCTTTTGTATTGTAATATCTTCAATTAAAATCAATAATCCCTTTATGATTTTATTTTGTTCCACAACCGGGCTAAAATAATATCTGTAACACTTGTCTGAAGTTTCAACATCGTGTATAAGATGTTTGTTTTCTTTTATAGAATCATTTATCTTTTCTATAATTTCAGGACTCCTGGTTAACTCAAAAATGTTTCTGTTGCCTTTTAGTTCAAAGTTTTCATTTCCTATCATTATCTTTCCGCTTTTGTTTATTGAAAGAATATCTTTGTTATGATTAAGTAATATAAATCCTTCCTTCATATTACTCGTTATAAAAGATATATTGTCTCTTTCATACTTAATTTCATTTATATATTCATTTATTTTATTTTTCTGGTCCTTTATGGTATTTGAAAGTGGCTCAAATTCTTCGTAAATTTTCATGTTTACCTTGGATTCTTCCTCTAACATATCATCTAAGGACTTGGTCATTTCATTGATAGGTTTTAAAATCTTTTTTGCAGTTATGGATGCAGCAATATAAACAATGACTAGAACAATAATAAACAGCATAAGAAGCATGGGCATCAATCCTGCAAATACACTGTTTATACTGCTTATTTCTCTGGATAACCTAAGAACCTCATCATCATTCAACTTAACAGCATAATAGTACATATCAGAAGATAAAGTGTTTGAATGCCTTAAGTCTTCCCCATAACCTTCTTCAAATGCACCTTGAACTTCCGGTCTGTCTCTGTGATTTTCATTAATTTCATCCTTCCAGTTGTCATAAACAACACTTCCATCTTCATTAATAATTGTAAAACGTATGCTGTAATCAACAGATTTTAATATGCTGTTTACGGATGAATTGATAGAAGCTGTACTGTCCCATTTCCGGGGTTCAGCCGCCAGGGTTACTATTGTTTTCAGCTCTTGTTTTGAGTCCTTCACGTAAAAGTTATAATATACATATGTTGTCAATATACTTGCAACAGATGAAGTAATAACTGATATCAGCAATATTGTAAGAAAAATTCTTCTTCTCATCAGCTTTCTTGCTCCTCTAATTTATAGCCTGCACTTCTTACTGTAGCAATATAGTTTACACAACCTACTTCCTCAAGTTTCTGTCTTATGGTTTTAATGTGCATGTCAACAGTTCTCGTTTCGCCTTCATAATCATAG
>JAQVRY010000020.1:161-19941 GCA_028700795.1 Tissierellia bacterium
ATCTGTAGATCCTTCGTTTCACTCAGGATGAGCGACTGACACCAAATCGTAGATTTGGGTCATCTGTAGATCCTTCGTTTCACTCAGGATGAGCGACTGACACCAAATCGTAGATTTGGGTCATCTGTAGATCCTTCGTTTCACTCAGGATGAGCGACTGACACCAAATCGTAGATTTGGGTCATCTGCTCACTTTGTGCCGAACAGTCTGTCTCCCGCATCTCCCAATCCGGGAACTATGTAGCCGGTTTCATCATATTTTTCATCAATGGCAGCAGTGTAGATTTCAACATCCGGGTGAGCTTCCGTTACTTTTTTCAAACCTTCAGGAGCACATACTAAATGTATGGATTTGATTTTTTTGGCGCCCCTCTTTTTTAACATTTCTAATGCACCGTTCATTGAGCCTCCTGTTGACAGCATGGGCTCGGTAATAATTACTATTCTGTTATCAATATCTGAAGGAAGCTTGCAGTAGTATTCAACTGGTTCAAGTGTTTCTTCATTTCTATACAAACCAATGTGGCCGATTTTAGCATTTGGTATTAAATCCAACATACCGTCCACCATGCCGAGACCTGCTCTCAAAACAGGAACAATTGCTATATCTTCCCCGGATAGTGTTTTGCCTGTAGTTTTGCACATGGGTGTTTCAATATCAACATCTTTAAGAGGCAGGCTTCGAGTTACTTCGTATGCCATGAGCATGGATATTTCTCTTACTAATTCTCTGAAATCTTTTGGGGGTGTATTCTTGTCTCTCAGCATTGTAAGCTTGTGCTGAATCAACGGATGGGATACTACAGTTACATTATTCATATGATACTCCTTTATAGTAATATTGTATTAATAAGAATTGTATTGCAAGTAAACATGTAATATAATTATTATATACAAAAAGCTCTTTGTCAATTAAAACTTTATAAGGAAGGGGGACACACCTTCAAAGTCGGGAGATTCTATGAGGGATAGCCTTTGAAGGAATGTCCCCATAATTAGGAGGGGGAAGAAATTATGATTAAAGGCACAGGAATAGACATAGTGGAAGTTGAAAGAATAAAAAAGAATTTAGGAAATGCTAAGTTCCTTGAAAAGCTCTATTCAAACAGGGAATTGGAATATTTAAAAACGAGGAAATTCAATCCCCAAACAGCTGCCGGAATGTTTGCTGCAAAAGAAGCCGTTGCCAAATGTTTGGGAACGGGATTTTCGAATTTCGGTCCCTGCCACATTGAAATATTAAAGGATGAAAATGATAAACCATATGCTATTTTATTAAGCAATGCATTAAAAAGAGCAGAGGAGCTAAATATTAAGAATATCCATATCTCCATATCACACACCGAGCAGTTTGCAGTTGCACAGTGCGTAGCCGAATGATTTGTGGAATATATTCATAAAATTCATCATAGAATTAATGGAGGAAGGACGCGAAGAGGGAGACACCTCACCGTCCCTAATAATTATGATGGAAGCAGGTTATGGTATGAGGTTAATACTGAGGTTAATACTGTTGCTTTTAGTATTGTTGATTTTTTTAAGCGGTTGTGCCGCTGAAGATAAACCATTTATATTGCCTGTTAATTATACAGGTGAGGCATTGATGAAGGTATATACAGATAAAACAGAAAATGATTATAAAGTAAATATTATTTGCAGGGACGGCAATTACAGCATAAGGATGGAATCAGAAAACGAAGCCTGGAACTATGCATATGTTTCAGGGAACAGATGCATATTAAACAATGATAAGTTTCCTGAAAGCAGTGTGACGATTGAAAATTTTAAATTAAATGAAACATTGATGCATGATTTTGAGCTTGGAAAATTTGATGTATTGGAAAATATTCCGGAAGAATTGATTTATTGGGATGGAGAATATAAACATGTTTTAAATTTCAGCAAAGATAATCTGCTTCCAAAGACAATTTTTATTTATAATAATGATAAATTGGTAAAAGCTATACAGTATGAAATAATAAATATTGAGGAATAATATTAATAATTATTTACGAATAATACAAATGTTACCATATAACTTATGTGTTTATTGTGTTAAAATATAATATAACTGTGCAATTGCGAGGTGTGTATCTTGGCGGAAAATAAAAAAGTACTGATTTCAATTCCTGAAAACTTGTTGAGGGAATTGGATAATGCAGTAAAAGAAGAAGGAACAAATAGAAGTGACTTTATAAGAAAATCCATAAGGTTTTATTTGATTGAAAAAAGGAAGCTTGAAATCAGAAACAAGATGAAAGCAGGCTATTTAGAAATGAGTAAAATCAACAAGAGCATTACTGAAGAATACTCAGAAGGGGACTATGAGGACTTTTTAAGCTATGAAACTAAATTATTAGGAAGTGAATAGTTTGATTGTTAAAAGGGGTGATGTATACTATGCCGACTTGAGCCCTGTAATTGGTTCGGAGCAAGGAGGGGTAAGACCGGTATTAGTTGTGCAAAATGATATTGGGAATAGATACAGCCCTACAGTGATTGTATCTGCAATCACGTCTCAGATAAACAAGGCGAAGCTGCCTACTCATATAGAAATAAGTTCTGAGGATTTCAGCCTTCCTAAGGACTCTGTTGTATTGCTTGAACAAATCCGGACAATAGATAAAAAGAGACTTAAAGAAAAAATTGGACGCTTTGATAAAAACCTCATGGGAGAGGTGGATGATTGCCTAAAAATCAGCTTAGGATTGATTGACTTTTAACCTGCGGAGCGTCATTCTGAACGCAGTGAAGAATCTCATGATTTATGTATTATTAGCAAACCCATTGTTTCTCAACAGTGTCCTGATACCGCCAATCATATATAATGAGCCTGAAAAGGCTATTATTTCATTTTTGCCTGCATTTTTAATAATAGGCAGAATATCTTCGTAGTTATCCAAGGGAACAACTTTTGTATTTGAATGCTTTTTTATTAAATCAGCTAATTCGTCTGCTTTTAATGCTCTTGGGCTTAAGGGTGTTAAAGTGTAAATTTTATTTGCTAAAGGCAATACTAATTTCAAAGCCTCTTCAGGAGATTTATCTTTTAGAATACCAAAGAAATATGTTACATTGTCCTTAAAACATTCCTTTAAAGTGTTTGTAAAACTACGTATGCCGTCAATATTGTGCCCCCCGTCAAGAATAATATGGGGATTTTTGTTAATAATCTCAAATCTGCCGGGAAACTTGCATTTTGAAAAAGCATTTTCTATACTTTCCGAACTTATGTTGTAACCTTGTTTTTTAATAATCTCCAAGGCTGAAAGTGCAGTCAAAGCGTTTAGGAGCTGATGATCTCCCAATAAATTTATTTTTAGCTTAGGCAGCTCAAAAACATCTCTTTTTAAATATTTAAACCATTGCCCTGTAATATCAGCACTAATCTTTTCAATATCATATTTATTAGTTTCATAGACAGTAGCGCCTTTTTCTTTTGCCACACCTTTTATAACATTTATTATATTATGTGCTTGAGGATAGATTACAACAGATGAATCTTCCTTGATTATGCCTGCCTTTTCAAATGCTATTTTTTCCAGTGTGTCTCCAAGCTGCTCCGTGTGGTCATAGCTTATGGAAGTTATGACACTGACCAATGGTTTTTCCACTATATTGGTTGCATCAAATCTTCCTCCCAATCCAACCTCAAGTACTAAAAAATCTATATTCTGCTCCTGAAAATATTTAAAGCCTATGGCAGTTACAACCTCAAATTCAGTGGGATGGTCATATCCTTCCGAGATCATAATATTAATTTTCTGTTTTACCAATTCTGCAATTCTTGTCAGAGCAACTTTATCAATTTGCTGCTTATTAATTTGAATTCTCTCCGTGAACTCCTCTAAGTAGGGGCTAATGAATAAACCAGTTTTGTAGCCTGATTCCATAAGGACATCATGAATTAAGCTGCAGGTAGAGCCCTTGCCGTTTGTTCCTGCCACATGTATTATATTGTAACTATTCTGAGGATTATCCAATAACTCCATAAGTTTTTTTATTCGGTCAAGATCTAATTTTGAGCCGAATTTATATATAGAATGAATAAATTCTATTGCTTCTTCGTAAATCATTTTCCCTCCCGGATGCTTTATATTCTTAAATATTACACCATAAAACATTGCATTTCAATATATTTTATATTAATATTATATTTATAGAATTGATCACTTGAAAATACAGGAGGTACAGCTTGGATAACAATGAATTGCTTAAAGCCGCAGCTGATGCAGGCTTTGAATATTATGGGATGCTTGATGTAAAAACATTGGAGCTTTTGCCGGAAGTACGTGATATGTGCAAGGCAAATACCTGTGGAATGTATGGGAAAAACTGGGCATGCCCTCCAGGCTGCGGAACATTGGAAGAATGTCAGGCACGGATTAATAAGTTTGAAAGCGGTATAATTGTTCAGACAATGGGTAAACTTAAAAGCAGCTTCGACTACAAGGGTATGATGAAAATTTTAGCTCTTCATAAGGAACGCTTTCAGAAACTCAACGATTTATTAGTCAGCCAAGATAAATATAAAGAGATTCTGCCTTTGAATGCAGGAGCCTGCACAATTTGCAAGGAATGTACATACCCGGAAGAAGCTTGTCGTTTTAAGGATAAAGCTTTCGCTTCTTTGGAATCCTATGGTATATATGTGAGCAGGCTATGCCGTGATAATGGGATAGCTTATTATTATGGGCCAGGCACTATGTCATATACGGGATGTTTTTTGATTTGACATTCTATTCTATATTCTATACACTATATATAGTGTAATAATTCTTTTGTTCATATAATCGTATCTTTGATGTTTAAATAATCATATTCTTGCTTAGTTCGGAAATATTTTTAGATATATTGAAAACGATTACCAATATAAGATTAAAAGTAATGTGTATGTCAAAGATTAATGCGATAAACCTATCTTGAAGCATTTGTTTTTTACATACCTTAGAGACAAGCATATTATGAAATGACTATTATTCCTGCCGTTTTGTCTGCAGGTGGTTAAAAAATAATGTTGAGATTCAAAATACACTCTGCAGTGATTACGACTGTTGCGAATATGAGATTGGGTAAACCAAAGATCAGATGGTGGGAATTTAGAAATCAATACTAAAAAGGAGGAAAGAAAAATGCAAGAGAAATTGTTCAATTTGATTGTGGACATGGAAGAAGAAGAAGCAATAAAATCCGCCAAAGAATATTTGGAAGGCGGAGGTGATGCACAGAAGCTGCTGAATGCATGCAGGGATGCCATGGATGTAATTGGAAACAAGTTCGAAAAGGGAGAATATTTTCTTTCGGAACTGCTTCTTGGAGGAGAAATATTCCAAAGCATTATGAAGCTAACTTTGCCTTATATAAAAGGCGAAAGCAAGAAATTAGGCAAAATGGTTCTTGGTACCGTGAGAGAGGATATACATGACATAGGCAAGGATATTTTCAAAGCATTTGCAGAAGCTGCGGGCTTTGAAGTAGTGGATATAGGAGTAGATGTACCGGTTGAAAAATTTATAGAAGCAGTAAAAGATAATAATCCTGATATAGTTGGTATGTCGTGTTTGATTACTGCAGGAATGAGCTCAATGAAAAAAACAATTGATGCCATAAAAGATGCCGGATTAAAAGATGTGAAGATTATAATCGGCGGAGGAAGAGTTGACGAGGAATTAAAAGAGTTCTCAGGTGCTGATGCATGGGCGGATGATGCTGCAAAAGGAGTAAGACTGTGTAAAGAATTAGTAGTGAAGGAGGGTTGATTAAAATGACAAAGAATCCACAAGAATTAGCAAAAGAAAGATATGCAAGACTGTCAGCAGCTATCAACTTACAAACACCGGACAGGGTGCCTGTATGGGGGATAGGCGGAGATGTGGTAGCTGAATATGGTGGTATAACTCAGAAGGAATTAACATACGATTATGAAAAATCCTTAGGAGCAATTAAAAAATTTAACGGAGATTTTCAATTTGATACAGCGGGTGCATATATACCGGGCTTAGACGGACGTATATTTAACATTGCATTTTCCGGATTTGATGACATATCTTCCAGTTCTACTTTTATTACAGGGCCAATGCATGATGTATTGAATGATAAATATTACCGATATCCGGGCAATGAAATAAGTGAGAATTCTTCTCCTCAATTTACCGGTGGATGTTTTATGGAAGCTGATGAATATGACCAGCTAATCAAGGATCCTACAGGCTTCATAGCAAATACAATACTTCCGAGAGCATGTAATAATTTAAGTTCACCTAGACAAGCCATGGCAACATGGGCACGATACGGAATGGAAATAGGAAGATTCTATGCTGCCTTAGGACAAATGGGACAAATTACCGCAGAACAGGGATACGCAAGCATGCCTCAAGGAGGAGCATATACTCCTCTTGACCTTATCGGAGATTTTATGAGAGGAATAAACAATACTGTATTGGATATCAGAAGATATCCCGATAAAGTAAAAGAAGCAACCGAAGCATTAGTTGAACCTATTTTAACTTATGCTTTGTCATATAAGAAATTGGGATTTGACTTTGTAATGATTCCTCTTCACTTAAATGAATACTTATCTCCTAAACTTTATAAGGAATTCTATTGGGGTCCATTAAAGAAAATTATTCTTAAACTTCTTGATGAAGGTATTAAGTCTCAAATATTCTTTGAAGGTCACCATGAACCTCATTTGGAAACCATATTGGAGCTTCCAAAAGGATGGGGCATAGCATACTTTGAAAAAACTGATATACTTAAAGCAAGAGAAGTATTAAAGGATAATTGCTGTGTAGCAGGCGGTCTTCCAATAAGTTTGGTTATCGGTGGAACACCTGAGAAGATTGACAGCTATATCAAGGAGCTGTTTGAAAAAGTAAAGCCTAATGGAGGCGGATTTATCTTGGCTGCAGGCGTATCGGCTGCACCAAGGGATACACCGGTTGAAAATTTACATGCTGTAATTAAAGCTGTCGAAAAATATGGCTGGTATTAAATAGAAACGGCACCGGTAAAGATTTACCGGTGCCGTTTCCTTATAACAGGAAGGATTGGCAGTTGCTCAATGCTGATCCGTAATTTTTATATTACTGAGGTGGTGACTCAATGAGCGAACACAAGGTTAATGTTCTTCCCAATGATATTGAAATTTATGTAGCCCATAATACTTCATTAAAGGAAGCATTCATAGAAAATGGATTGAATTTTGAATTTCAATGCGGTGGAACCGGAGTATGTAAACAATGCAAGGTTAAAATCATCAAGAATACAGGGCAGGAAGAAGTACTTGCATGCCAGTTGAAGGTAATAGAGGATTTGACAGTCGAAATTCCTGTCAAATCAAATAAACACAGGATATTGGCAACAGGAATAGAGCGGCAGGTTAAGCTTAATCCTATAATCAAAAAATCATATATCCAAGCTCCTAATCCTTCATTGGAGGATAATCGTGATGATTGGAGCAGAATTACAGCTGAAACAAAAATGGCAAGAACCAATCTTAAGGTATTGCAGGAATTACCGGAAAAATTAAGAGAAAATAACTTTAATATAACTGCGGTAACCTCATTTGATGAAATTATTGCAATAGAAAATCAAGATACAAGGAAAGAATTATTAGGTATGGCTTTTGATATTGGAACTACTACTATTGCAGGATATTTATTAAATTTGGAAAGCGGAGAAGAAATAGCCCGAGTTTCGGCACTAAATCCTCAAACTAAGTACGGAGCAGATTTAATTTCCCGAATAGTGTATGCTTCTCAAACTCCTAATGGTTTGGAAAAATTGCATAAAGAGCTTATTGAGCAATTAAACGGCTTGATTGCTCAAGCAGTGAATTCTACGGGCTATACGCCTATAGATGTATACGCAGTCACTGCTGCAGGGAATACAGCAATGCATCATCTGCTGCTGAAAATACAACCCCGAAATTTAGCAGGTTCGCCTTACGTTCCTGTTATAGTGCAGCAAGTGACTGTAAATGCAGCAGAGCTGAATCTAAAAATAAATCCTGCAGGCAGGCTCTTCGCCTTACCTAACATTGCGGGTTATGTAGGGGGAGATACAGTAGCTGCAACACTTGTCTCACAAATGTATAAAGATGATAAATTAAAGCTTTTAATAGATATAGGTACAAACGGAGAAATAGTCTTAGGTAACAGCAAAAAACTTATTTCCTGCTCAGTCGCTGCAGGACCTGCCTTTGAAGGAGTGCAGATTAAATGCGGTATGAGGGGAGATGAAGGCGCTATAGACCATGTGTTTATAGGTGAAGAATTCAAGTATACTGTAATCGGAGAAAGGCAGCCTCTTGGTATTGCAGGTTCCGGTATTGTAGATATGGTGGCAGAGCTCTTGAAGGCAGGAATTGTGGACAGCTCAGGACGAATTCTTAAGCCTGAAAAGATTACGAATAATTTGGGTATAAAGCATAAAGAAAGGCTTAAAAATATTGACGATGTCATGGCCTTCATAATATGCGAAAACGTTGAAACGGGGAAAATCATATATATCAATCAGAAGGATATCCGCGAATTTCAGCTGGCAAAGGGAGCAATAGCAGCGGGGATAGAGGTTCTTTTGAAAGAATACGGAGCTATAGCAGATGATATAGATGAAGTTTTTCTTGCAGGTGCTTTCGGCAGCTATTTAAAACATGAGAATGTATGCAGGGTAGGTATGATTCCTCAGGAGCTCTTAGATAGAATAACATCAATCGGAAATGGCGCAGGTGTAGGTGCGAAACTGATAATGTTATCGGAAGAAGAGTACAAACGGTCAGAAACTCTTTCTAAAATGATAAAATATGTAGAGTTGAGCGTCCATCCTCTCTTCAACGGTATATTTTTAAATAAGATACGATTTAATATCTAATTTGATAAATAAACTCTTAGTATAATTTAATTCAATCAAAATAAAAGGTGGTAGAAAAATGATTATTATAGGAGAAAAAATTAATGGCACCATCCCAAGCGTTGAAAAAGCAATTCGAGAAAAAGACGAACAATTAATTCGTGACCTTGCCATCAGACAGACAGAAGCAGGCGCTGATTATATCGACGTATGTGCAGGTACAATACCCGATATTGAAATTGAGACCTTAAAATGGCTCATGGATATAGTTCAGGATGCGGTAGATACGCCCATGTGCATTGACAGCCCCAATCCCAGGATTATAGAAGCTGTGTTAAAGTACGCACAAAAACCAGGGTTAATAAACTCAATTTCTGAAGAAAACGATAAATGCGAAGTTATACTACCCGTTATTCAAGGTACAGAATGGCAGGTGATAGGTCTTACATGTGATGATAAAGGAATACCGTCTGATGTTCAGACCAGGATTGATATAACAAAAAGGATAGTTGAAAAGGCTGATAAATATGGAATAGAACAAAACAAAATCTATATTGACCCCTTGGTAATTGCCATATCAACCGACAATCAATCTTTGCTCAAATTTATTGAAGCAACTAAAAAAATAAAAGAAATGTATCCTGACATCCATATTACATCGGGGCTGAGCAATATTTCTTATGGCATGCCTCTCAGAAAGGTGATAAATCAAAACTTTTTAGCATTAGCCATGGGTGCAGGCATGGATTCAGCTATAATGAACCCCAGCAACAGAGATACAATGGCAACTCTATTGGCAGCGGAAATGCTGCTTGGCAAGGATAGACACTGCAGAAATTTTACTATGGCATTCCGCAAAGGGAAAATCGGTTCCCAAAAGGGATAATAGCAAGCAATTAAAAAATAAACTTAAGCAGGGCTGTGACGGTTTTATTAACCGTGAACAGCCCTTTATTTCGTAAAAATTGTATTAAAAGTTGTCAATCATAATTGATTATGATAAAATATGTAAGAATTTATAGATTGTTAAAATTAATAGCATAGAAGGGAATACTATGATAGATGTAAAAAAGCTTGATAGAGAGCTTCTTAAGGTTGAAAAACCGGCACGTTATGTTGGCAGCGAGCTTAACTCTGTTGTAAAGAATAAAGATATTGATATAAGATTTGCATTTGCATTTCCAGACATTTATGAAGTAGGAATGTCCCATACGGGACTGCATATATTGTACCACTTAATGAACAGCATGCAAAATGTATGGTGTGAAAGGGTATTTGCTCCTTGGACGGATATGGAAGAGGTTATGCGAAAAAATAACATTCCTTTGTATGGGTTGGAAAGCAAGGATGAATTGACAGCATTTGATTTTGTAGGTTTTACCCTTCAATATGAAATGAGCTACACAAACGTCTTAAATATGCTTGAGCTGGGGGATATACCTATTAGAGCTAAGGACAGGGGCAATGATATGCCCTTGGTAATTGCAGGAGGTCCCTGTGTATATAATCCGGAGCCGTTGTATGAAATTATAGATTTATTCACTGTAGGAGAAACGGAAGAGCTTTTGCCTGTACTGTTAAATTTATATAATGAAGAAAAGAAGAATGGTTTTGACAAACTCAGGTTTCTTGAAAAGGCAGCAGCATTAGATGGCATATATGTTCCGCAATTTTATGAAGAAATATATAATGACGACGGTACAATCAAAGAAAGAAAAGTGTTAAATCCAAATGCCAAAGAAACAATTAAAAAGAGAATTATTAAGGACTTGGACAAAAGCTATTATCCTGAAAAAAGTATTCTGCCGTATATTGATGTGGTTCACGATAGAGTAGTTTTGGAATTATTCCGAGGCTGTACGAGAGGCTGCCGTTTTTGCCAAGCTGGAATGGTTTACAGGCCTGTTAGGGAAAAGAAAGCTGATACATTGGCAGCTCAGGCGGAAAGACTTCTGAGTTCAACCGGGCATGATGAAGTATCACTGACTTCTCTCAGCTCGGGAGATTATTCTTGCCTTCCTGATCTCACTTTAAAGCTGTTGGATAAATATGAAGCTCAGAATGTAAGTATTTCTCTGCCTTCATTAAGGCTTGACTCAATGACCTTCGATATTATCGAAAGACTTCAGGAGGTTCGCAAATCCGGTCTTACATTTGCACCTGAAGCGGGTACTCAAAGGATGAGAGATGTTATAAACAAAAATTTGACAGAAGAACAAATCCTCGGACCTGTGGAAACAGCCTTTAATTTAGGTTGGTCAACGGTTAAATTGTATTTCATGATAGGACTCCCGGGAGAAACAATAGAAGATGTACTGGGAATCAAAGAGCTTTCTTACAAGGTTAAGGATATATTTTTCCATAGACCGAAGGAAGATATTAAGGGTAATTTAAAAATAAATGTCAGTGCTGCATGCTTTGTGCCAAAACCATTTACGCCATTTCAATGGGCAGCTCAAAACAATATTGATGAATTTTATGACAAGGCGAAGGCATTACAAAGAGAAATCAAGGATAAAAAGATTTCTTTCAGCTATCATGAGCCGAAGTTAAGCTATTTGGAAGCAGTATTTGCAAGGGGAGACAGAAGATTATCAAAAACCTTGATAAAGGCATGGGAAAATGGGTGTCGATTTGACGGATGGTATGATATGTTTGACTTTGAAAAATGGATGGACGCATTTGAAAACACAAATATTGACCCTGGTTTTTTTGCTTTGAGACAAAGAGAATTAATAGAAGTTCTTCCTTGGGATTTTATTGACATAGGAGTGAAGAAGGAATATTTAATAAGCGAATATGAAAAAGCACTAAGCCTTGCAACTACTCCTGACTGTAGGATTAAATGTACCAACTGCGGTGTCAACCATAATTTATATGGAGGTGCCTGTCCTCATGTGCAAAATAATATGTAAATACAGCAAGACCGGTTATTTAAAATATATTTCACACTTGGATGTTTTAAGATTTATTCAAAGGTCTGTAAAAAGAGCAGGCATAAATGCAAAATATTCAGAAGGATTTAATCCTCACATGAAAACATCCTTTGGATATCCACTGTCATTGGGGATTGAAAGCATTGGTGAATATTTTGAATTAGAGCTTAATGAAAACATTGAGCCTGGGTTATTTAAAGAGAAAATGAACTCTGTGATGCCAAAAGAAATGCAGATAATAAAAGCAGAATATTCCAATGATACAGATTCTCTTATGAAAAGATGCGCCTATGCCCGGTATTTAATAAATATCGAGTCAAATATTGATGAAAATAAGCTTAATGAATACTTTGATGAAATGCTGACCGTAGGTGCAATATATATAAGACAGAAGAAAAACAAAAAAAACAAATTAGTTTCGAAAGAATTAAACACCAAGGAGCTGCTCCATTATTTAAAGGTAGAAAATATAAGCAATAAAACTAAGATTATGACTGTTTTTAAAACTCAGGAAACAGGAAGCATGAAGGTTGAGGAATTTATTAAGCTTTTAAGTGAAAAAGGTTTTGAATTAGATTATTACACAATTATTAAAATAGATGCATTGGATGAAGAAATGAATCCAATATTGTAATGAAGAGAGGTTTATATGAAGCAGGTTTTGGTAAGCAATTCGGTATTTTTTAATCATGTGGCATTTTTGCAGGACGGTAAGCTTATTGATTATCACTTTGAATTAAATAATAATCAAAATGTTGTAGGCAATATCTACAAGGGAAAGGTCATGAATATTCTTCCCGGCATGGAAGCTGCTTTTGTTGACATTGGTCTTGATAAAAATGCATATTTGTTTTTAGATGACCTGCTTTCTGATAAGTTTTTAAAAGAATTAAAGATTAAGAAAAAAGATGTCTCCAGTATAAACAAAGTGCTTAAAACAGGGGATGAACTGTTGGTTCAGGTTGTGAGAGAGCCCATAGGTGAGAAAAACATCTCAGTTACAACTGACATATCCCTTACGGGAAAATATATTGCATTTATTCCCAATACTATGGGAGTTAATCTTTCTAAGAGAATCAAAGACCGTGATGAGCGAAAAAGGCTTGAAGAAATAGGCAAAAGTATAATGATAAACGGAAATGGAATGATAATAAGAACATTTGCAAAGGGCAGTCTTAGGGAAGCAATAGAAAAGGAATATAAGATGCTTTCTAACATATACAAGAAGATAGAAACTGAATATAAATATTCCTATGCACCGAAGCTTTTGTATAGAAGTAATTCTCTCATTGAAAGACTTTTTTTGGACTATATTGATTCGACTGTAGAAGAGATTTTTGTTGAAGATAAAACAACAAAAGATAAATTTAATGATATGATTTCCGGACTGCCGGGAGATGAGCTTAAAAGTATTAAAATTACCCAGACACAGGGGATTTTTGAAGATTTCAATATTGAAAGCCAGATTAATATGCTGTTTAATAGAAAAGTTGAGCTAAAAAACGGAGGCTCCATAATAATAGATGTTACGGAGGCATTGACAGTAATTGATGTTAATAGCGGGAAATATACAGGAAGCCTAAATATGGAAGAAACAGCTTTGGCTATCAACCTAAAAGCAGTTGAAGAAATTGCAAGGCAGATAAAGCTAAGAAATATAAGCGGAATAATTTTAATTGATTTCATTGATGTTAAGAAGGAAGAAAGTATTAATCTTCTATTAGCCAAAGCTAAGTCGTTGTTTAAGGATGATAAAATCAAAACCAATGTTATCGGAATGACAAAGCTTAATATTATGGAAATAACGAGGAAAAGAAATACGGAAAATTTCTTTAATTTAATAACTGAAGAATGCATACACTGCAGAGGCAGCAGCAGAAGTATCTCAAAAATATATATATTTATTAAAATAGAAGGAATAATAAAGAATATTAAATATAATACATCTTCCGAAGCTGTTATTTTAAATGTGGGATGTATATTGTACAATAAAATAATCAAAAGCTGCATGGACATTATTGCTGAAATTGAAAAAAAATACGATATTAAAATATTTATTGAATTAGATGATGACATTTTGACAGATGATATAGTCGTTGGAAAAATGGGAAAGTTATCCAATAGGTCATCAAAAAAATTAAGTTGACAAACATTTTGTAGTTTGATACAATAAATAGCTGTTAGAGCCGCACGGATCAGGTTTAAAACGATAAGTACCTGCAATGGCGAGACTGGGATGAGGAGGTAAATTATGTACGCAATTATTGAAACAGGTGGAAAACAATATAGAGTTCAGGAAGGCGATATTTTAAGAGTTGAAAAACTAGAAATTGCTGACGGAGAAACAGTAAAATTTGATAAAGTTTTGCTGGTAGCTGATGAAGGAAAATTGAATGTCGGGAAACCATATGTTGACGGAGCAGTAGTAGAAGCGGTAGTTGAAAACCAAGGCAAAGCTAAAAAAATAATAGTTTTCAAATACAAATCAAAAAAAGACTACAGAAAGAAACAAGGTCATCGTCAACCATATACACAAATTAAAGTTGAGAAAATAGTAGGATAGTATGATTACAGTTACCATATATAGAACCAAGGATGAAATTAAAGGTTTTATAGTTGAAGGTCATTCAGATTACGCTGAAGAAGGAGCAGACATAGTTTGCGCGTCAGTTTCAATATTGTCTTATACGGTATTGAATTCATTGAACCTTGTGGCGGGAATTACCGCTGAAAACATTGAATATTCAGTTGATGAAGATACAGGTTTAATGAGTTTGAGAACTTTAGAGAACAATTATAAAACTGATATAGTGTACAGAAACTTCATGGTTGGAATGGAATTATTATTAGAAGATTACAGCGATTATATTACACTTAAATTTGAGGAGGTGTAAACATGTTATTGAAGTTAAACTTACAGTTATTTGCACATAAAAAAGGTGTTGGTAGCTCTAGAAACGGTAGAGACAGCAATGCTAAGAGATTGGGAGTAAAAAGAACCGACGGTCAATTTGTGTTGGCTGGGAACATACTTGTAAGACAAAGAGGTACAAAACTTCATCCGGGTAATAACGTAGGCAGAGGAAATGATGATACATTATTTGCCATGATTGATGGAAAGGTTAAGTACGAAAGAAAAGACAAAACAAGAAAACAGGTCAGCGTATATCCTGTTGAATTAGAAGCATAATAAGAACCCCACCCAATGACGCAATCAAAGATTGCTTTTGGGAACCTGGGAACCTTGTTGCTTGTGCAATAAACGACCTACCTTGGGGTAGGTTTTTATTTTCAAGGTACGGGGGCAAAATGTTCCCGATTAGGAGAAATATATGTTCATAGATATAGCAAAAATAAGCATAAAAGCCGGCAAAGGCGGAAACGGCAGCGTTGCATTCAGACATGAAAAATACATACCGATGGGCGGACCCGCAGGCGGCGACGGGGGCGACGGAGGAAGTGTTGTTTTAGTTGCCGATGAAGGACTTCGCACATTGATGGATTTCAGATATAAAAGACATTACCAAGCGGAAAGCGGTGAAGACGGAAGAGGGAAAAAACAATATGGCTCTGAC
The DNA here is from genome assembly GCA_028700795.1 of Tissierellia bacterium. GTDB lineage: Bacteria > Bacillota > Clostridia > Tissierellales > Sedimentibacteraceae > Sedimentibacter. The sequence goes on from JAQVRY010000020.1 coordinate 15,526, forward strand.
GGAAAAGCCCTTTATTTAAGAGTGCCGGTTGGGACATTGATAAAAGATGAAGAAACAGGCATAGTGCTGGCAGACTTAAAAACCAATGGACAGCAATATGTAGTAGCAAGAGGCGGGCGCGGAGGCAAAGGGAATGTTAAATTTAAAAATTCCATAAGGCGGACTCCTCGTTTTGCTGAGCCGGGAACCAAGGGCGACGAAAGAGAAATTGTACTTGAGTTAAAACTTATTGCGGATGTAGGTTTGGTGGGATTTCCAAATGTGGGAAAATCAACAATATTAGCATCTGTAACAAGCGCTAAGCCCAAAATAGCAAATTATCATTTTACAACTTTAAAACCAAATCTTGGAGTTGTAAGCATAGGGGAAGGTCATAGCTATGTACTCGCTGATATTCCCGGACTTATAGAAGGGGCTTCGGAAGGAGCAGGCTTAGGGCTTGATTTTTTAAGACACATTGAAAGAACAAGATTATTACTGCATGTTATTGATGCATCAGGTCAAGAAGGAAGAGATCCTGTTGAAGATTTTTACATGATAAATGATGAGCTTGAGCAATACAGCAATAAATTATCTGAAAAAGAACAAATAATTGTTTTAAATAAGATGGAACTGCCGGAAGCTATAAATAATGCAGAAAAAATAGAAAAAGAGCTTTCGGGCAAATATGAAATAATCCAAGTGTCTGCCGCAACAGGCAAAGGACTTGATTTGCTTAAGAAAAGAGCTTATGAAAAATTGCTTTTAATTGAAGAAGAAATTGAATTTGTCGATGAAGAAGTTGTTGAAGATTTCTTAGATAGAAAAGAAAGAGATACAATTGTTGTAACCAAGGAAGATGATTATTATTCTGCAGAAGGAGATTTTCTTGAAAGGCTTGTTGCTTCAACCAATTTTGATGACTTCGAATCCTTTTCAAATTTTCAGAAGGTTCTTATTGACAAGGGTGTAATACAGAAATTAAGAGAACTTGGTGCTGTAGAAGGAGACTTAATCAGTGTATGCGGAGTAGAATTTGATTTTGTAGATTAAGCGAATGCACCAATTTTATTGGTGTCAGTCGCTTATCCTCCTAATGTTACATCCTGCATGTTGTACCATTTCATTGCTTCATGAAATTGTTCAGGTTTAAAATCCGGCCACATGTCATCTATTGTATAAATGTCGGAATAGACAGACTGTATAGGCAGAAAGCCGGACAGTCTTTTTCTTCCGCCCCACCTTAATATTAAATCAATTCTTGAAATGTCTCTTGAATGAAGACCATCCATTATATTCTTTCTGGAGGAAGTGCTGTTTAGATTGGATATATCCCAGTCCCAACCGTAATTAACCAAAAAATTGACTTTTATACCGCCCGTACCAACATTTGTTCTTTTTGTGTATTTCATTAATTCTTTTGGGAACATTGGAGAATAATAATTACCTATAATCAGCAGGGAAACATTTTCTTTGGCTATTAATTTAACTGCATCAATACAGGATTTTTGGAATGCTGCTATTTGATCCTTTGGCCTTTTGCAATTGTCAGTGGTAAATCCATAATATGTTATTTCATCTATTCCGTATTCCTGAGCTAATTTTAATACTTGAAGACCAGGTTCAAGTCCAAATTCATATCCATCCCGTTTATTAAAACCTTTATTTTGAGCCCATCTCCTGTTCCCGTCAGGTATAAGCCCTAAGTGTTTAGGTATTCTCATAAAAATCCCCTTTCTTTCTATTTTGGTATTATTTGCAAGCAGCATAGAATTATACCTTAGCTATCACATTTTTGTTTTTTATTAATATAATAATACTCCCTGTATATTTAAGAATAGGTAAAGGCTCATGACATATAATAAGAGGATATGCATTTGTTTAAAATTTACGTGTATTTTACAATAATGACATATTAATAATATAGTCTTAATGTAATATACAATAAATATGAAAAGGAGGTGATAGAATGATAAAAGGAATATTATTCGACAAGGACGGCACATTGATAGATTTTTCATTATGGAGAAATGCCGGAATTAATACAATTCAAACAATACTAACTGAATACAATTTGAATGATGACAAACTGAATAAAGAGCTTCAAAAAGCCATCGGTATAAAAGAAAAAGGAGTAGAGCCTTTTGGTGCTTTGGCTTACAGCTCTCATGAAAAACTGGCATATGAGCTTTACTTTATACTTAATAAGTATGTAAATATCGATTTAGAAAAATTTGAAAGTCATGTGGTCGAACTATTGAGAAAAGAAGTCTTAAGGGATGATGTTGAATTCAAAGAAATTGTAAGCATAAGCAGCTTATACGAATATTTGAAATCAAACAAAATTAAAATGGGCATGGCAACCGCGGATTCAAAGCAATCAGCAATGCATTTGATAAACAAACTGAATTTAAATGACAGCTTTGACTTTGTCGGTTCATATGATGGTACAATGAAAATTAAACCTCACAAGGATATGTGCATGAAATTTTGCAGCATGTACAATTTAGAACCCGGTGAAGTGGCAATAGTGGGTGATTCTTACAACGACATGCTATTTGCATTAAATTCAGGTGCAATCGGAGTAGGTGTATTGTCAGGTGTGAGCAGTAAGATTAACTTAAAAGATGTAGCTAACGTCATAGTTCCTTCTGTTGAATCTTTGTTTGACAGAAATGTCCTCGAGACTTTAGATGAAAAAAGCTACGAAGCAAGGGAGCTACGAACAGCATAAGCCTATGTATGAAAAGCAATGAGGCTTATTTTTTTTTCTTTCTTTAGTCATAATTTCCTATATATGGTCAATAATATATATAAAACAATAGGGGAGAATTTTATGAACGAATTAGAGAGAATAAAAAAGATGTACGATAACGGATTCAGATGCATAAGATATGATGACACTAAGGATGGTGATATGTGCATATATTTTAAAAATTTCGACAATGAAGATTCGGATGCCTTAAGAGTATCAGATTTTGAACAAAAAATGCAGATAAAAAATTTTATCAATGAAAATACTATGAGATAAGAGGGAACTTGGCATTAACAGTTCCTATATATGTCCATTTATTTCTTGATAAACCATGTCTTATAATATATAATAAATGCAAATAATGAAGCAAAAGCTTTGGCTTTTGCATTGATGTATTTATTGTATCGGTGTGTAGCAAGCCGATTTGGCGGCTTGCACTTATGATATAATATCTATAATATTCAAAGCGTGGGAGGAATTATGAGTACTGCAGATAAAGTTTTTAAAGAAATGTGCAAAGACATATTGACAAACGGCGTATGGGACACAGATTACGATGTAAGACCAAGATGGGAGGATGGTACACCTGCTCACACTATTAAGAAATTTGGCATAGTAAACAGATACGATTTGCAGGAGAGTTTTCCTATTCTTACACTTAGAAAAACAAATTTCAAGGCTGCTGTTGATGAACTTTTATGGATATGGCAGAAGAAATCGAATAATGTAAACGACTTAAACAGCCGTATATGGGATTCCTGGGCTGATGAAACCGGTTCCATAGGCAAAGCTTACGGTTATCAGTTAGGAATAAAACACAAATATAAGGAAGGCGATTTTGACCAAGTTGACAGAGTTATATATGATTTAAAAAATAATCCGGCAAGCAGAAGGATTCTAACGAATATTTTTAATTTCCAAGATTTGCATGAAATGCACCTGTACCCATGTGCATACAGCATGACTTTCAATGTTTCAGGCAATAAGCTAAATGCTATATTAAATCAGCGTTCTCAGGATGTGTTGGCTGCCAACAACTGGAATGTGGTTCAGTATTCAATATTGGTACATATGATGGCTCAGGTAAGCGGGCTTGTTGCAGGGGAATTAGTTCATGTAATAGCAGATGCTCATATTTATGACAAGCATGTTCCTATAATAGAGGAGCTTATTGAAATGGAGGAACATGAGCCGCCAACTTTAGAAATAGACAAGATAGATAATTTTTATAATTTTACTGTTGACAGCTTTAAGTTGAATAATTACCAATACAATCCTTTTAAAGTAAAGGTACCCATAGCGGTATAAAGGAGCAGGTATGAAGTTAATAGTTGCAGTAGCAAGAGATTGGGGAATAGGAAATAAGGGAGGACTGTTGTTCAATGCACCTGAAGATATGGAATTTTTTAAAAATTCCACTTTAAACAAGGTTGTTGTTATGGGCAGAAAGACACTTCTTTCTCTTCCCGGAGGAAACCCCTTAAAAAACAGGATAAATATAGTCATGACAAGTGATGTGGATTTTAAAAAAGAAGGTTGTATCATAATTAATTCTACAGAAGCTTTGTTTGAAGAACTAAAAAAATATAACAGCGACGATGTGTTTTTAATAGGTGGGGGTATATTGTACAACGAGCTGTATCCATATTGCAGTGAAGCATACATTACTAAATTTGACGCCA
>JAQVRY010000103.1 GCA_028700795.1 Tissierellia bacterium
TCTGCAATTTTTTGAATAATTATTTTTGCTTTCTTAATTCTTTCTAAAGCCTTCCAACATTTCACTTACAGCTTAATTACCGAAGGTGCATTATTAGATTGTTTTTAGTATAGAATCTTATTTCGTTATCCGAATACACAGTTACTTGTTGATGTAATATATTTTTATTTTCATCATTATAATTTATCGTTTTCTTTTAAAAGCTATGTCCCCTTTAAATGCTAAAATTATTATAGCATTATTTTACATGTGTGAATAGTAAAAATGTACCGGTATCGTTTCGTTTTGCGGAAATTATATTTCTAAATTAGAAAAATGAAAAAATCAGTGAAATAAGACTTAAACAAATGGGAGGTGGGTCTATCCATTCCGCTTATATTGTAAAGCAATGTGGATTTACCGGAGCCTGACTGACCCATTATGGCAATGAATTCTCCTTCATTGACCTTAAAATCTACATTATCTAATATTGGTATATCTTCAAAGCTGAAATCGTTGAATGATGGGCAGAACCCTTATTGAATAGATATAATATTGCATTTATCAATTGATTTCACTGCAATCCATGTTACAGATAATATTAGTGTCATTAATAGTGCGGGATAAAAAATATATTGAGTTAAAGGATTAATGATTAATTCAACACTCTTTACACCCAATCCCTAAACACTTAGTGCAGCATCTACAAACTTTTCTCCCAATAAACTCGTTAAAATTATTCCGCCTACGATGCCTGCTAAGGATACAGCTCCAATTTTTATCATATGTTGCTGTTTAATATCCGTTTTAGAAAATCCTATGGCTTTTAAAATTGCAATACTAGTTGATAAGATACAAGATGTAACCTGTACATGTTTTGTAGATGAAATTTTGAAAGGTACAAATACAATTGAACGAATTGCCGCCTCAGCAGCAGTATTGAATTATCTGCACAGCATAGACTGCCTTTGCGTTACAGCATCTCACGACATTGAGCTTACACATATATTAAGTAACGAATATGACAACTATCATTTTCGTGAGTATATTGCAGATGACGGCATACATTTTGATTATAAGTTAAAAGAAGGTCCCTCACAGACCAAAAATGCAATTAAGCTCCTTCATTACATGAATTTTGACAGTCAAATAGTGGAAGCAGCTGAAACATTGGTAAATAAATTTATTGATACTAAAACATGGTAGAATTAATCCTATTTGAATTTACAACATTTTCAGCAAAGGGAATAAAAAATGATACTACAGTCTTAGCATTAGGCAGAATGTCTTTAGGATGCAAATGTTTTGCTCCTATAATATCCTTTATTTTTCATACAAAGGATTATTTGCAGATGAAAAGCCAACGATTGGTTTACGAAACATTTTCTTACTTTTTGATTCAAGCACATATTCTTCAATAAAGCTAATTATTTCATTTTTTAAACTCATATGCTCGTCCCCAATTTATTATTTTAATTTTTATAAAACTATTCAATTTATTTCATTTCAGATATCGATCTGTTCAATTAGTTTCATTAGTTGTTTTCTTAATATTTTTATATCAACATCAATAATTTCCCATATTAAATTCAGGTTTACACCTTCATAATCATGAACAATACGATTTCTTAATCCTTTAATTTTAAACCATGGAATATCAGAGTGTTCATTTATGTATACTTTATCAAGTTTGTTGGCTAATTCACCAATTTGACTCAAATTAAATATGCATGCTTCCACCATCATACTATTATTCTTAAATTCATTATAAGTAATATTACTTGTGTATTTTAATATAGAATCAATATAACTAAGCATTTTTTGAGTAATCTTCAGACTTTTCATATATTACCGTCCCTTCATTCTCAATCACTTGATTTATGTAAGAATTAGGCTCTATATGTGACCTATCTATTAAGTCTATATCTACGCCCAAACTATTAGAAAGAGTTTCAAGCAATCCGACAAAATCTAAACCTTTTAATCTTCCATTAGTATCAATATATAAGTCTATATCACTGCTCTGTGAAGCATTGCCTTTAGCATATGAGCCAAAGAGTATAGCTTTTCTTACCGGATATTTTTTTAATATGGGTATTATTATTTCTTTTACTTTTTCGATTGAAATAGTGTCAGAAGTCATTACATTACACTCCTTATAACATTTCTAAAACATTGATATCAGATAAATTTATTATATGCCATTCTAAATTTAATATCAACTAAAAATAAAACTGCAGCCCATATTTTCATGTTTTTTAAAAGCTTCATCGTAATTGTCCGTTGCCATTGCAAGATGATATTCTTGTTCACCTAAATCGTAAGGTTCTGTTCTTCCTTTCATCCAAGTCAGTTCCAATGAAAAGTTTGTTTCTCCGTCACCTAAAAATACTATTACGAAGCTGCCATCTTCTGCTTCTTTTCTTCTAACCTCTTTTAACCCTAAAGCTTCTTCATAAAACTTCATGCTTTTCTTTAAATCATTGTAATTTTATATGTATTTAAGCAGATTAAATTCATTTACAATAAAGAAAGGCTTTTAAAAATTATTCCTATTGCATTACTTTATCCGCTGTCTTTCTTTGCATTTCAAACATTTGGCCTTCAATATACTTCTTCTGCAGAAGGAGGTATATTATTATCATCATCGCCCATTTTTACATTAATTTTGGCTGAATACTTTTTAAAAGAAAAGACCACAATTCTTCAAAAAATATCAATTTTAGTCTCGGTTTCCGGTGTGATTTATATAACGGTTAACAAAAGTGCAGCTCTTAATTTTGACAGTCTAATGGGTATTCTTTTGCTGCTGCTATCCGCATTATCAATTTCAGGATACAGCGTTATGGCAAGAAAATTAACAAAGAATTTCACTAGTATTGAAATTAGTACCATGATGGTTGTTATAAGCTTCATTTGTTACAACTCAATATCATTAGGAAAGCATATAATAAACGGAACTATAAGTAATTTTTTCGCTCCCTTAACAAATATCAGCTTTATAATATCAATATTGTATTTAGGTGTACTTCCTTCTTTGGTAACATCCCTGATGACAAATTATATTCTGTCAAAAATAGAAGCATCAAAAATGAGTGTTTTTGCAAATTTAGGAACTGTTATTACCATAGTGGCAGGAGCAGTAATTCTTAAAGAAAACATATATTATTATCATGTAATAGGATCAGTTTTGATTGTGGCAGGAGTTTTGGGAACTAATTTCCTGGATAAAAAGGAGAGCTAATGAAAATGAGGTGGCATTGTTTAGTAAAAATTCTTCAAAATCTTTAATTTCAGCATCTTCCCTTAAGATGTAATTATTCAGAATCCACAACACTCCATATGGGTTTACCGTTATCATCAAAGCTGCATATAAATATAGTTCCGCTCTTTTTCCCCACAGCATAATAACTGCCTCCCCACTCGGCTGTATCTTTCACACGGAAAACCCAGCAGGATTCATCTACAGTATAAATTGAATCCTGCAGTGCTTCTGCAAAAACAGCATCCTTGTCGTCTGTACTTATCGGCCAATCCCCAAGAATATACCAGTTTACAGGTTCCAGCTCCACTTTAAGCTTTGTTTGCCCTATATCCTGTGCTTCTTCCTCTGTGATGGCATCTTGTGAAGGATTGGCCGACAAAAACTCATCCACATCATTATATCGTATATCAATGCCGCTGCCTCCGCTTTCCCAAATACTTTCAAGATTTACCGCATCCGGCTTGCCTGTTGAATTTGAATGTACGACTAAACGATATCCACCCTCTATTTTATAGACCATAATGTATCGGTCATGACTTGAACTTGCATTTCCTCCCTTATATTGCCACAAATCCTCAAACAATAAATTATCGCCTTTCCCGGCAAGCTGGCGCACATCGTTAAGCGTCATTTCTTTCCCGTCCATGTTGCCGCCCCATGGAAACGGGACAGCAGGTGATTCCGTATTTGGTGCATTTTCGTCAATAGCAGAATCATCCGCCACATTGTTAATCTTATTAACCCCAAAGCATCCAGTCAAAACAAGTGCCGCTACTGCTACAATGATAATTATCAAGTGCATTCTTTTGAAATTTTTCACAGTTATAGTCACCTCCATGATTAAATAGCCTCCTATATTGGTTTCTTAATATCCAAACCTTGTCCCTCCGTAAAGTATTTATCTCCACATAGATCTCTTCTTTGTGAAATTAATTTTTCCTTCTTACAACTTCAATCCAATATCCATCAGGGTCTAAGATAAAATATATACCCATTGCTTCGTTTATATATTCAATACAGCCCATTTGTTCATGTTTTTTGAAGGCTTCATCGTAATTGTCTGCAGCCATTGCAAGATGATATTCTTGTTCGCCTAGATCGTAAGGTTCAGTTCTTCCTTTCATCCAGGTTAGTTCCAATGAAAAGTTTGTTTCTCCATCACCTAAATATACTATTACGAAGCTGCCATCTTCCGCTTCTTTTCTTCTCACCTCTTTTAAACCTAAAGCTTCTTCATAAAAATTCATACTTTTCTCTAAATCAAGAACATTAAAATTAAAATGATTAAATGTAAATTTCATAATTACCTCTTTCTTAGTATTTTTTTATATTTGTCTTTCCTTTATTTATCCAAATATTTCAAAAGTCTCAATTATTGCAGCCAATATTAACATTATAGTGCTTAGTACAATAATAATGATTTCATTCATGTTCAACTTAATATCCTTAAAGCTACGTTTTTGCGACCATTCTTTGGCTGGACCACCATCCACCAACAGAAGCTGTAACCGGGTCAACTATTACTACATTAAGCCACGCTTCCTTATTTGTTATGTAACTAATACCAAATATTATCCATAGTATCCCTTGAAAACATAACCAGATAATAATACTTCGCTTTATGGCACTTAATTTATAAAGAGCACCTATCTTAAATAAACCATAATCCGTTGTATTATCGCTTTTCATCATTAATCGCCTTTCTGCTCAATCCACAAAAGTTCTAC
>JAQVRY010000021.1 GCA_028700795.1 Tissierellia bacterium
AATTTCGCCGTAAGCTTTGATTTTAATCATGAAAAAACTAAAATTATTTTAAATGGTTTTAACCGCTTTGAACGAAATGATAATAATATCAGAATTGCCTCCGGTGTAAGAGAAGAAGAGACAATGGAAATCTACGTATTAGGTGAAGATATTAGTTTTGCTGTTAAAGGTTATACAAGCGGAAATCTTGAGGAAGAAACCGATAAATTTGAATATGAAATAATAACAGAAGAAATAGATGTAGAAACATTCTTGAAAAATTATGCGGGTTATTATTTGAATAAATATGCCGAAAACCATGAGAAGATGACAAAGGGACGAATATCAGAAATCCAGCTGTATAACCTTTACGCAGAATCTTTGGATATATACTTAGATAGGAATTTAGGAGTTTGTACGGAAGGGGATATTATGTCTGAAACCTGGGCGACACGTATAATTACATTAGTATATTCTGTGAATTTTCCTCAGAATTCTAAAAAGGAAATAAGTGTGAGCTACAAAACGAAAGGAACAATGGATAGACGGGAAACGGTAGAACCTCAATTTACATATGATTATATTTTAAATCCGGCAAGCAATTGGAAGGGATTTAAAAATTTAAATATTAAAATTATAACTCCGGAAGAAGCTCCTTATATTGTAAACAGCAACATTGAATTAAATAAAGAGGATAATAATGTTTATACCGCTTATTCAGAAGAATTACCGGAGGAAGACTTTTTCTTTACACTTTATTCAAAGGAAAAAATTACATTATTAGACAGAACTGAAGGATATTTAAACAGAACTTTCGGTTATTTCACACCTATAGTAATAGGTTTTGTATTTTTAATTACTATTATTGTTATTTTTGTTGTTGTTAAAAACAAGGAAAAGAATAAACAATAAACAAGAGGGTACCTTAAGGACTGTATGAAACGTTTTATGATAGTATCTATATTAAGTTATTACTGAATAAGGTTAAATTGAAAGGTGATGAAGGAATGAATAAAAGAGTTTTTAGTATAATAATGATAATCTTTATATTTATCATGGCAAGTGTGTCCCCTGCTTATGCAGCTAATAGATTAACCACTGTCGCAGTGACGCTACCGACGTTTAAAGTTGTTCTTAATAATACGAATGTGGATAATCGTTACAGTAAATATCCCTTAATAGTATATAAGGATATTACCTATTTCCCTATGACATACAGTGATTGCAGATTTTTGGGATTGGAAACCAAATGGAAGGGAAATCAAGAAGGGTTATCAATAGAAGCATCAGATATAACGGCTGCTTATAGTCCCTATAGAACCGAGGTTAAAAATGGAAGCAGCTATAAAGCAACAATTCCCACATTCCCGATAAAGATAAACGGCAAGCTAATCGATAACAGTAAGGAAAAATATCCGATTTTGATATTCCGTGACATTACATATTTTCCAATTACCTGGCAGTTTGCTGTTGATGAGTTTGGCTGGGATTACAGCTTTGATTCAAATAAAGGACTGGCTATCAATTCCCATAACATCCATTTGCTACAGAGTGAACTCCCAAATGATAGGGCAAAGGATATGGAAGTGGTGGCAATAGCAGATGGATTTGTATATTATGCAGGCACAAATGGACGAATTATGCAATCGGAAATTCGTCCTTCAAATAATGCAGATTCCAATAATGGCATAATTGCACCTCCAACAAGCAAGGTTGTATATCAACTTCCTTTTAACAGCCTAAGTGATGGAAAATCATATGTCTTGCCTCGGTTATATGCTGAAGATGGAAAGTGTTATCTTACATATTATAATGGAGGGGCGACGATGGGTACTGAATATTTGATTCGTTTTGATGGCGATAAAGCAACGTTAATTAATGATACAAGAAACATACAGAAAACCTTTGGAGACAAAGAGTTCCTATGGTGGGCAGGACATACACCGGCTCCGGGGAATTTATATGTGAAAACCGTAGACACAATTGATTCTGCCGATTCAACCTATCCCGGATATAAAAAAATAGGAAATCCTAATTACCTTTATGGTTGGAACTGGAGTATAAATGAAATAGACGGCAGCCAAGGCGGAGCAGGGTCGAGGGACTGCTATCTTATAGGCGATTATTTATATATTATGGCATTTGATAAAAGAGCGGCTGATGATTTTTTTGAAAATGGCGGCATCAAACCTACAACCGGCTTGTATCGGGTGAATATTGAGACCAATGAAACGATAAGAATAAGCGACCAAGAAGTTACAGGGTTTAAAGTTGAAGGAGATTATATTTATTATCACAATGGTTATGTCGAACTCTTCAAGTACAAAATATCGGAAGAGAAGGAATATCCAATAAAGACAAAACTTGAGAGAGGCAATAATTTTATTGAGAATTTTGAAGTCCTTGGAGGCCATATATATTTTGAGAGTGGAAAGGATCATGGATTATATAATTCAAATTATGTGCCTTTAGGACATGGTGTACAAGAATTGAAGCTGACAGGGTCTAACAAGGAATATGTTGCTTGTACACTCTCGGGAAACAATGAGTTGCCGGATAGAATTATTATCTACGATAATACCGGTAAAGAGGTATTTAGATCTTCGGATGATTCATATGCACTAACAGTTGAAGGAAACAAAGTATATTATTTCAATAAAAGCACCAATACAATATGTATAGGAGACCTAAGCGGCGCTTTAAAAGGAGGAGAAGGTCAATGGTAAAAAGAAATTATTTTTATAAAACGTTAATAGTCGCAACCGTTTTAATTTTCATATTTTCACTATACAATATTGTAAGTGGAGTGGAATTTAATGACGATATTCAAAAGGTTGAATTAAATTACTATTACTATGATGGCTTGGGGGAAGATAAAATTGTACAGAGTATCAAAGACGGAAGCTGGCATATTTTAAAACCTGATGGAAGTTTAATTAATCTCAAAGGCAACTATTTAGCCTTTGCCGGGATAGAAGGGGAAAACCTTAATTTCGATGATGATTATTATCGTTTCGTAATTGGCAATGAAAGTTATGATATTGATTATTCTACTCGATTTATATACGTGGATAAAAATGGTATGGAATGTTTTGTGGAGGGATATAAATATGTTGATCCCACAAAAGGAGAAAATTATTTTATCTTAAGAAATATAAAGGGTGATGGTTATGAGACAGGCTTATATCATAAATATAACAAAACAGTGGTTATTCCCGCAGTTTATGATACTTTGAATTATATAAGTGATGAAAGGATAGCAGCAGGCAAAAACGATAAATATGGATTAATCAACATTAAACAGGAAGAAATAATACCATTTGAATATGATAATCTTGATTACATAAATGATAACTTCATAATTGCTGTTAATGAAGATGAAAAATATGGAGTAATCAATATAAATAATGAAGTGGTATTATCATTTGAATATGACGAAATATCTTATGTATATAAAACAAATGACTGTTTTAAAATTTCTAAAAACAATAAATTTGGTTTGGTGGATATTACTGATGCAGAAATAGTAGTTCCCCTAAAATATGATAATATCGAATATTATCCCAATGATATGGCAGTAGCCTTATTAGATGAGCAGTCCGGAGTAATAGATATAAATGACAAAGAAGTTGTGCCCTTTATATATGATGGCATAATATACTATGAAGAAGGATTTACAGTTTACAAGGATGATTTAGCAGGTTTTATAAATAGGGAAGGAAAGGTAATATTACCTGTTGAATATTATGATATTTCAGATGTCAAAGATGGCTATATTACTGTAGTTGATAATGAAAACCTTAATTCTGCAGTATATGATATTAAAGGCAACGAAATTGTACCTCCAATATATGATTATATGGATTATCATGCTACAGACAAATATATGATTGTGAATAATGGATCTTATGCTGATTTTGTTGATAAAGAAACCGGAAATGGAATTTTGGATAATGATATACATTATCCGGGTATAGAATACATAAATGATAAATATTATGCAGGCGGAAGCAGATATAGCTTTGCTATTGTTAATTTCTCAGGTCAGAGGTTAACAAGGGAGAATTACAACAATATTTCAATTATAAACATTGATGGCGAGGAGCTAATAGCAGCCAAATATAATACTGAAAGGTTTAATACTCACTTTGATTATTTCAAACAAACAAAAGGGCCCTCATCATGGGCTGTGGATGAGGTTAGCAAAGCCATAGAAAGTAATTTAGTTCCATTTGAATACCAGTCAGCATTTACTTTTAATATAAAAAGAAATGAATTTTGTACCATAATGGTAGAATTTTTGGAAGAGTATTATGACATTTCAAGGGAAGAAATTATTAAGGATAAGAATATAGATGTGACCAATCAGGCCTTTGTTGATGGAATTAATGAAGATATAGCTATCTGCCTCCACTTAGGTATAGTTAAGGGAAGGGGCAACGGTATATTTGACGGAGAAAGTAAAATTACAAGAGAAGAAGCGGCTGTTATGCTGACTAATTTGGCGAAATATTTAGGATTGAATACTGATGCATATGAAGCAAAATTAAATGATAAAAAAGAAGTATCAGAATGGGCGATGGATGCAGTGAACTTTGTACTAAAAAACAAATTCATGCAAGGTGTCGGCAATGATATGTTCTCTCCTAAATCAAATATAACAAGAGAACAAACCTATATTATTATTTATAGAATACTTAATGAAACTGAATTTTATTCTTTATTTGATAAAGCGAGCGAAGCATGGGGCTGGTTTTATGTTGGAACTATGCCTTTGAAAGGAACACAGGGATTGCCTATTGTTGGAATTGATACCGAATCAGGAATATGTTTCGAAGTGGATTATGAAGGTATCGAAACTTTAGAAGATTTGGAGAACTATTTAAAAACAATATTTTCTGATGAAAAAGTTGAGGGCATGCTAAAATCCGGCAGATACTTTGACGTGGACGGCAAATTGTGTGCCTATGATATGGCCAGAGGTACTAATCATAGTTATGGCAAAATAGCGGAAGTAAATAAGAATATTATAAGTGAAAATAAAATCGAGTATACTGTTTCAGTTGAAAAATTAGATTATAACTATGAATTGGAAGGATATGAAGAATTCACATTTGTTACTGAAAAAAGCGGTGATTTCCGGGTGTTTTCAGAATTCCCTGCATGGTGGTAAAACCTAAGGGATGGCAAAGGCAATGAACTTTGGAGTAAGTATATATATGGAGAAAAGAATGAAAATTAAAGTGTTGTTATTTTTAATATTTTCAATGATATTATTAAGTTCTTGTTCAGCTGAGACGGAAGAAAAATTAAATGGTATAAAAGATTCCGAAATCACAGAAATAGAAAAAATTAATAATAATAACGAAAATCCTGAAGAAGAAATTCTTAATAATAAAGAACATGATGAAATCATAGAGCAAATTGTTAATGATATAAGAATGGAATCAGGAGTAACAGAAGATATTGAATTATCAGACATTAAAAGAATACATGATACTTATTATGTTGTTGTCAAAGTAAACAAGCCTGATTTAACTGACCAATATTATATGTTATGGAAATATAATAATACTGCTAAAGAAATGTTATTGAAGGGAAATATTATTGAAATAGCAGCAAAAGATAATTACTATTATGTTAATTACCTTGAAGATTCAGGTGATAAATATAGAATCATTAAGTATAATCATAATGATGAAAGTTATGAAAAGATAATATATGAGGGAAGCTCACTAAAATTCAGTTTTAGTCCCAATAATGAATATATGTTTATAGAAGCCCATAATCAAGTAGATAATACTGAAATAATAGTGCTTGATGAAGATTATGGAATTCTTTTTAAAAGTTCAATATACAATAATGGTGAAAATGTATACGACCATCACCCTGTAGAAATAAAATTTATCAAATGGTCAAAAGATAATACAAAGCTTTGGGTTGCAACAGGTTGGAATGCTTATGTAATGACATTTCACTTGATAGATATTGAAAATTCAACTTTAAAAACATATTATACCGGTGAAAACTATGGTATAACTGAAATTGATTTAAACCCGAATAATGGCTCCATTGCTTACAGCACAAAGCCGGAATTTTATGAAAGCGGCTCATATGATGAATTTATGCAAAATCAAACACCAATATATTTGTATTTTCTAAACTTATATACCGGTGAAAAGGTTGAAATAGCAAAATCAATAACCATGGGTTTTAGACCTAAGTGGATAAATAATAAAGAAATTGAATATAACAACCCTGATAGTTTTATGAGATTAACTTTTAATATTGATGATTATTATTTAAATAATGAAGACAATCCTGAAAAAGAAGAGATATGGCAGGATGTGGAAGGTACAACGCCTTATGTAAATGATAATGAGGGTAATTGGTATTATAATGAAACTACATACAAAATAAAACTTAAAATACCATCTATATATTATCAGGATTCTCCTGGGGTTTATTTTTACCAGAGAGAAGATAATAAAGGTTGTTATATATCATTGCTAAATTTCATATACGAATCAGATAAAAATATTTCTTTTATTAAAAACGTAGAGAAGATATACCCTCTAAATAATTATTATGTAAATGAAGACATATTTGTTAATGGAAAAATTGAAGAAGGTGTTAGTGACAATGGTTATAAATATGCTTATTTTACGGTAGATGAAGTTTCGGAGGGCTCACTTATCAGGATTATATCGTATATATTTGTTCAATTAGATGATGATGTAATATGCAAATTAGAATATAGATTATTTTATGATGATTTTGATAAGTTTGATGCTAAAGTAATAATTAATTCTATTACACATACATTGACGACCGGTCCTTGGAAAGATGAATTTTTAGATGTCCATGACCTATCTTCGGATACAGCAAAACAAGTTAATTTTAAAGTGCCATATTTCTATGTTAAAAATTATCGTGGAGTAAAATATTATGAGTCGAAGGAAAAGGAAGGCTTCTTTTGCTATATACATTACTGGATAGATGATAAAGAAGAATTGTTAGTTCATATCAATGATGGTAAAACGGCAATTGAATATATGGGAAACATAACGGAAGGTTATACGAAGAATGGATATAAATATTCATATTATGTAGAAGAGAAAGAAAAATACTATCATAATCCTGAAACAAATATGTCTGAAGACATTTTAGTTCTAATAACAAATATATCTGTTAGATTAGATGAAAATTCTGTATTAAAAATGGACTATGAATTAACAGAAAAAGATTACAGCTTATTTGATATAAATGAAGTATTGGATAGTATTAATATAGCTCCTGAAACCTTTATGGTGACACTGGACCATTATTCCTTGTTCATAAGTAATACCACGGATTTCTATTCAACAAAACCTGCAAAGATAGATGAAGTTACATTTAAAATAGAATATTATGACAATTCAAAAGGTGAGAATTTCGAAGATGTATTTAAGTGGGACGGTAAGGAATTTTTTAAGAAGGATGGGTTTGAATGAAACCAAGTATAAACGTGAAAGTAAAGCATATATGTTACACAAATTTGAAATCGAAAGGAACTATTTTATGAAAAGAAAAATATTTTTATCTTCTCTTTTATTATTATTTATTTTTGCTATTTTTATTTACTCTAACAAGCAAAATGACGTTTTTAAAAAATCCGAATTACATAGTAATATCAATTTAATTGAAGGAGTGAAAGAAAGCTTGGGAACGCTTAATATTACTGTAGATCCTAAAATTGAATTACTTACTGCAGTTCAACAGCAAGCTGAATATGATGTTTTATCAAGATTTGATTTTGATTATAAAGAGGAAATGAATGAATACTTTAATACATATAAAAATCATAAGGTTGTAAAAACCTTTAATAAATTAAGAATCAGGGGGTTTAGTTATGATGCACCTCCTAATGTTATGTTGTATCTTTCAAACAACCTGACTGTAGATGAAAACACAAAAATACCTGACAATTTAATTGCAAGGGCATCCGGAGAGAAAAAACTTTCAAGTTTTATTAATGAATTAAAAGATTTTAGTTATGAATCAGATTTTAATAAACTTTACGAACAAAATATTCCATTTTATCAAGCAATGATTGATAATGTATACGACAAGACTAAGGATATGGAATTAATCGATTCTTTAGATAGTTATTACGGAATGGAAGTCAACTCCTATAATTTAATCTTATCACCACTTCTTCATGCCGGAGGGTATGGTCCAAAAGTAGAGGCAGATAATGGATTGTACGATGTCTACGGTATAATAGGTCCCGATGGCATAATTAATAACGATGAAAGCGTAATACCGGATTACTCAAGTGAGGCAATTCTTTATATAGTATGGCATGAATTCAGTCATTCCTTTGTTAATCCTACAACTGAAAAGTTTATTGATGAGATTAGTATGTATGGTGATTTGTATTCCAAGATAGAAAAACAAATGGAATCTCAGGCTTACACTAATTGGCAAACTTGCGTAAATGAACATATAGTACGAGCTATTACAGCAAGATTAATATATTTAAATCAGGGACAGTCTGCATATGACTCAACAATAGCAAAAGAAAGAGCAAATGGTTTTTATTATGTTCCTGCATTGTGTGATAGCTTTGCAAAGTATGAAGAAAACCGGGGTAAATATCCTACATTTGAAAGCTATTATCCTGAGCTTATAAATGTTTTTAAAGAACTCTCTGAGCAGGAATTAGGTGAAGAATTCTTTAAAATTGACTTTTTAGGTCCAATTAACGCTTCTTTCAATAATCTTGATTCAATTGATATCGCAATCATTATGCCAACAAATGAGAAAAATGCAGAAATTCAAGATGAAATTTATTTTTATGTGGAAAAAATAAAAGATAAGTTTTTTCCTAATGCTGAAATGATTAAGGATACAGAAGCTTTAAATCGGGATCTTGGTGATTATACAATAATTGCATATGGTACCTTTGAAGGCAATACATGGCTACAGGAACATAAAGATAGTTTTCCCTTCAAAGTTGAGGAAGATAAGATAACTGCTGACAAAGTCTATGGGGATACCGGCATGATAATGATTAGTGCAATGCCAAATCCTCAGAACTATAAGAACCCTTTAGTAATTTATACTGCACAAGATTCGGAGGATATTATAGAAATAAACAATGTTTTCCATGGACCAACCGATTTTATTATTTCAAAGGATGGAGAAGAGTTATATTCTGGATTCTATGATAAAAATAAAGAAAATTGGAGTTTCCCTATGGTTGAACAATAATTATGGATATGGAGGTATTATTATTTTGACAATATTAAATTATTGTTAATCGATGAAAATATGTGAAATTAAAAAAATAGCATTACTCTCTTACAAAGTAGTGAAAGGAGTAATAAACAATGAAAAAAACCCGTGAAAAATCAATTCTGGTTATTCTTTTAGCTACAGCAATACTTATCATAATATTGTTTTTCATTGTATTAAATTTAAATTTGGCTTCTACGGATTATGAATATCGTCAATTAGCTTTGCCGGATAATTTCAGTATGCCTGATGCGCGTGTCATAGCAATAGGTACTGCTACACACGGCAATGCGGAACCATATGATATTACAATTGAAATGCTTCAAAAAATGAAAGAAGAAAGAGGTAGCGTTGCATTCGTTTTAGAAGAATTAACGGGAGATGGTGCAAGAATAAATCAAATTCACGCTTATTATGATGATAAGCAAGAAAGGCCTCTTGGATTTTATAACGTATATAACAACAGTGAAATGGAACGATTATTATCTTGGATTAAATCCGAAGATATTAATTTCTACGGTATTGATATTCAATCCATATATCAAACAGTTGAAGTTATTAAAAACTTTTTGAATGAAAAGGGATACTTGGATACAAATATAGATAAATTGCGTTCTGAAACAGATGAGGAATTTGAAAAGCAAATGATTATTGAAAATATAGAAAGTATAATGGATGAATTGTTAAAAAGCAAGACTATAGAAGAACGTGAATTTGATTATATTTCGCACCTGATACACTGCATACAAATGAATTATGAATATGTAGCGGGCGGAGAGCAATATTATGTCGGAGATAAAATGATGGCTGAAAACGTTTTATGGGTTATGGAACATGAAATGAAGTATTATGATAACGAGAATATTATATTGTTTGCACATAGCGGTCATATCATAGAAGATGATTTTACAATGAATTTTAGGGATATGTTGTATATTAACGCGGAAAATAAGGATATACTGTATGTTACTATGGGACATCATTTATCAAATTACCTTGGCGATGATTATTATACTATAGTAACTGAAGCTAAAAACAATTCTTTTTTAGCTGATAGCAATCTCCCCAACGATAAGAGAAAATTGTTTTCAATTGAGCGTAAGGGCTCATTAATAGATGCTATAGGTGCGGAGTCACCAAGTATCAAGTTTTGCACATCGGAATATCTGAAACAAGCAGGCATATCCACATGGGACCTAACGTTAATTGGCTCTTACTTTAATAATATAAATACTTTTATTCCTGCCCGTTTTACAATAAATACTAATGTAGAAACATGTTTTGATGCTATGTTGTACTTCGACCAGTTTACTCCTAATATCGACAACAGGAGCTACCTTGATAAATGAAATATCGTGCAGAGTTATTAGATTTTGAAGATGTATTAAAGCAATGATACTTTGTTATGCGCTAAATGTTTATAGAGAAGAGGGAGAGAAAATCCTGCAGTTGAGAATCAAGCAACAGACCGTGCTTTTCGTATAGGACAGACTAAGAATGTAATGGTGCATAAATTTGTAACAAAAGGAACAATTGAAGAAAAGATAGATACTATCATTGAAGAAAAACAGAAATTATCAAAAGATTTATTAGCTTCAGGGGGAGAACAGTGGATAACAGAGTACAATAATGAGGAACTTATGAAGATATTTGCATTAAACTTAGAAAGTTATGCAGATTATATAAATAGAATTGCAAGGGGAAAAAGCTATGTGCGAAGCAACATGGTATTAGATAATATAATTGTAACGGAGGATTAACATGGGAAATATTATTGCATTAGGATTAGTTAGTTTCTTTTCGGATATCAGTGCTGAGATGGTGTATCCCATCATTCCATTGTATTTAACATCTGTCTTTAGTGTGACTCCTGCAATTGTCGGCATAATAGAGGGAATTGCGGAAAGTGTAGCCAGCCTTTTAAAGGTATTCAGCGGTTATATTACCGATAAATATAAGAATAAAAAACAAATTGCATTTGCAGGTTATGCTGCAGGTTTATTATATAAAATCGCATTAATATTTGCAGGATCTTGGGGAGGTATTTTGGGCGCCAGGGTAATTGATAGAATCGGCAAAGGAATACGTACGTCTCCAAGGGATGTAATGGTAAGCGAAAGTGCAGATAAAAATCATATGGGAAAGGCTTTTGGCATCCATAAAGCATTAGATATGGCTGGTTCTGCCATTGGAATTTTTGTTGCTTACTATATATTAAAAAACTACAGCAGCGCATTTAATTATAAATATTTCTTTTTATTATCTATAATTCCTGCTGTTTTAGGTTTAATGATGTTTTTCTTTATTAAAGAAAAATCCGAAAAAAGAATTGTTAAAGAAAGAGAGCCATTTTGGAATGATATTAAAAAGCTTGATAATCAGTTGAAGTTGTATTTATTGGTAGCGTTTCTGTTTACATTGGGGAATTCATCCAATACATTCTTGTTGTTAAGAGCAAAGAGCGTAGGATTTGATGATACAACAGTTATTTTTTTATACTTTATTTATAATATTACTGCTTCAATATTGTCTGTACCATTGGGGAAATTATCAGATAAAGTAGGAAGAAAAAGTATCTTAGTATCCGGTTACATCATATTTTCGGTTGTATATTTTATTTTCGGATTCGCTTATAACAAAATTATTATGGTTTTTGCATTTGTATTATACGGTTTGTATACAGCCATGACTTCAGGTGTTGAAAGAGCATTTATAGCAGAAATTTCACCTAAGGAGATAAAAGGAACTATGCTTGGGCTGCATGCAACTATTGTAGGAATTGCACTTTTGCCTGCCAGCGCTATAGCGGGATTTTTATGGAACTTATTTGGCGCAAAGATTCCATTCATATTAGGAGCGTGTATGTCATTAGTCGCTGCGTCTATAATTAAAATATTCATGAAGGACAAAGTCGAAGCTTAATGGGACAGTGGGGACGTATCAAAACTGTCCCAATGCCTCGTTATAAAGGACGTCCCACTAATGAGAAAATATCTATAGAGGTTTTGGCTAATTCAGAAGCTATTAAGTTTATGATACAACTCAAGATTTGAATGCTGATATTAATTTTATGGAAAGCTTACATAAAAAAGGTGTAAAATTTGTAGCCTGTAATAATTCATTAACAGCATATAACATAACGATTAGATTGTTGGCTGACATAGAAGAAGGAGAAAAGTCAGCGAGGGAAAAAGGGTGGCTCTCAGCGGATGATGTCGAGGCTAAAGGTTGAATTTATAACTAATCCAAACGGAACAATTTCCATTGTTTTAAAAAATATAGATAGTATAATTGACAAGTAAGTCCAGTGGGGGACGGTTCTTTGGAGGAGAAAAAATAAGAAAAATTATTTTTTTATTGTTATAGCAGCTGGAGCTATTGCCATTCATTTGCATATATTGTCGAATCTAATGTACGAAAGTGGTCATAATTTTAGGATTATTGATTTACAGGTCAAAAACTATTGATTATTTATAGATTTAGGGTTATAATACAAGTAATTATTTAGGGGGGGTGAGTTATATGAATAAACGAATCAATAGACCAGAATATTTACAGAAGTTAATAGAATTTAAGGATAAAGATTTGGTAAAAATTATAACAGGTATTCGTCGTTGCGGGAAATCCACATTATTAGATTTGTTTGAGGATTATCTTCTTGAACAAAATATACCGAAGGAGAATATTCTGCACATGAACATGGAATCACTGAGATACCGAAATATACTAAATTATGATACATTCTATGATTTTGTCAGCAATAATATTGTTGAAGGGGAAAAGAATTATCTTATTTTTGATGAACTTCAGACTGTTAAGCATTGGGAAAAGGCAATCGAGTCTTTTCGTTTGGATTATAATGTAGATATTTACATAACAGGCTCCAATGCATATTTATTATCCACAGAATTTTCTACCCTTTTATCCGGCAGGTATGTAGAAATCCGTTTGTTACCTTTGTCTTTTAAAGAGTTTTTAACCTTTTATGAATTTGCAGCTGACATAACGATGGATGAGAAATTTCAAATGTATTTGCAGATAGGAGGAATGCCTATACTTTGTCAGTTTGATTTTAATATAGCAAGGATAAATGAAGCATTGGAAGGCATTTATTCTACTGTTATACTTCGAGATGTATTAGAAAGGAACAAGGTAGCTGATCAAGCTCTTTTAAATAAATTAGTAATGTTTCTTGCAGACAATATAGGAAATATTACTTCACCTAACAGCATTGGAAACATCTTATCTTCAGAGAGGGAAATAGATAAGAGAAGAAAAAATTCGGACAGCAATGTAGCCGGAAAAACAGTTGATAAATATATTAATATGCTTAAAAATGCTTTTATATTTTATTCTGTTGGAAGGTATGATGTTAAAGGCAAACAACTATTAAAAACATTGGGTAAAAACTATATTATTGATTTGGGATTTCGGAATATGCTGCTTGGTTATAGGGATGCAGACCGCGGACATATTCTTGAAAACATAGTTTTCTTGGAGCTTATTCGACGTGATTATCGTGTTTACATAGGAAAAGTAGGTGAAACAGAAGTAGATTTTATAGCAGAAAGGCCGGATGATAAAATATATATCCAAGTTACAGAAACTATGATGGGTGAAGAAGTTCGTGAAAGAGAACTTCGCCCATTGAGATTAATCAACGATAATTATGAGAAAATAGTTCTTTCAATGGATAAGAGTTTTATTAAATCCTACGATGGAATTAAGGCTTTAAATATTATAGACTTCCTTTTAGATAGAAGGTTATAGAAATTACTAATATAAAGAATACCGTATAATTCAGAAATGAATTTTATGGTATTTTTTTATTAAAAAAATATTGACATTAATGCAAAAATATCATACTATATTGATAATGGATATATCAAATATCGATATAGTTGTTTGGAGACGATATTATGGCAAGAGAACAATTAAAAAATTTAACTGAGCCAATGTATTACATACTTTTAGCACTATCAGAGCCTCAGCATGGATACGGAATTATGCAGGAGGTAGAAAAACGTACGGAGGGCAGGGTAAAGATAGGGGCAGGCACTTTATATAATCTTTTATCGAGGTTTGAGGAAGAAAAGTTTATAGTGCAGCTCTCAGAAGAAAACAGAAGAAAAACATATACTTTGACGGATGAGGGAATAGAAATTTTAACAGAAGAATATCAGCGGTTAAAGCAATTGGTTTCAGATGGCAGTGATTTCTTAGAAGGGAGAGTGCGGTAAATGAAAAATAAAACTAAACGCGTATTTTGGGGATTTTTCTCACTTGATTATAAAGCTATGGGAGAATATTTGGAGGAAATGGCTGAGAAAGGCTGGATGGTTGAAAAGGTTGGACGATATACTGCAAAGTTCAGGGCCATAGAACCACAGAAAATTAAGTTTTATGTAGATGTATTTAAAGAAGGCGGACCACTTACTCCGGAGAAAACTGAAAGCTCAGAGGAATATAGGAGGCTATGTCA
Source organism: Tissierellia bacterium (assembly GCA_028700795.1). Taxonomy (GTDB): domain Bacteria; phylum Bacillota; class Clostridia; order Tissierellales; family Sedimentibacteraceae; genus Sedimentibacter. The sequence goes on from JAQVRY010000021.1 coordinate 14,741, forward strand.
AGAGTCGGGTTGGACATTTATAACATCTTTAGACTATTTACAGTTCTTCTATGCTGCCGGAGACAGCGAACCTGTCCCTATCCAAACAGATGAAGAAATCGAACAAAAAATTGTTGAGCATACATTAGTGAGAACTGAGCTGCGTGGTGTATTAATATTTGCGATATTGGCTGTCTATATATTATTTAGGATTATACCGGTAAGGTATACCAATCTTCTGCGCTTTACAGGAGTTATAAGCACATATTTATATCCTGTGCTATGCATATTTACTGCAATTCCTGCTGTATACATCATAGTCTGGATGATAAAAGCAAGAAGAAACATTAAAAATGGTCTGTCCATAGCAAAACCTACATTAAAAAGTGCTAGAAGACGTATAAGAGCATTTTATGGTTCAGTATGGATTATTGTATTGCTTTATGTGCTGTCTTTTATCATTGATGCATTTTTTATGCCTGGAATTGTGGTATACATCTTATTAGGTCCCGGCATAGGCGCCATATTCGGGTCAAGCATCAGGTATCTTGTCAAGAAGAATAAAATTTCAGGGGATTCCGTTCTAAATTACATAGTAATTGGAACAATTATAATATTAATTTTTATATGGGTATCAGGACCTTCTATTTTAGAAAAGACCGAGGATATTTATAAAGTAGATTCCATACCGGAGGGTTATCCTATAATTACATTAAAAGAAATATCAAAGGAATCAAGTCAGAGAGGTGAATTAAGCAGGGAGTTTAGACGGAGCATGAGCCCCATCGTACCTAAGCACCATACTTATTATGAATATGAGAATTTGGGCGATAGTTCGAAAAGCATAAGAATTAAATATTATGAGGCAATAAATTCATATTTTGCCGATATCATTTTTAAGGGAATAACGGAAGAGTTGGAAAAAGGAATGAAGTGGAGAGGGATGACTATATTTACAAAAAATATTATTACTGATGACGAGATGAGGAAGTTATGGGATATGGATAATTTGGCACTGACAGAGGAGAGGGATGAACTTATAATACAAAAAGGAAATATAGTGCTGCATGTGGATAATTATTCAGAGGTTATGGATTTTAACGACATAGAAATTAGAGAGCTTATAATCAGCAGATTTTTCTCGGACTCTACAGTGGAAAACTAATTTCACATAAGAATGAAACACATTGTTGCTTTAAATCTTATTTTTGCAATTATATTGTGTGGCTTAAGTATTATCATTGAATATATTCGCAAGGTTTTGACGGGTGTGCAAAAATTAGATTAATGCAGGGAGGAGCAGCATCTATTTTCATAAAATACTGTATTAGTCAAAAATTTGCACATTTCAAGGAAAACCTTTTACCGGTCATAAATATTTTTGGGAACCTATAAGAAAATTTCGGATAAGTTAATTTCTAAATCATTGAAAACAGAGGATATTAATTTTTCCTGTTTACCGTAATCTTTATTAGTTTTGTTTTCAAAATTATATACTGTGATAATTTCAGTTTTTGGATTAGCTATCCAATATTCTTTAACTCCAAATAGTTCATATTTATAAAGCTTTGTGAATGTGTCCGTATATTGACTGCCAGGACTTATAATTTCAATTACAAGTTCAGGGGCTTTTTTATATCTTTGGATATTAAAATCATTCAATCCACATATAATTGATAAGTCAGGAATTATAACATTATTATCAAATTCTAATTCAACTTCAGAAAACACCATACATTTTTTTCCCTTTAGATAGGTTCCTATTTCAAGATTTAACCTGCTCATAATTTGCTGGTGTATATAATTTGGTCGTGGTGACATTAAAACAATTTCATCAATTAATTCATATTTATTTTCATCGTTAGCTTCTAAATTATTAAATTCAAACAGTGAAAATTTTTTATTTGAATATTGCTCCATTGTTACCTCCAATAATTTATATACGCTGCTTTTTATAATTATATCAAATGATTTATTAAATAACAATAAAATAATAATATATCTTTTGAAGCGGGATTCTTACTTTTGAAAATAATGAAGAATTAGTTGAATACAGAAAACTTTTGAGGTAGAATTTAAAGGAAAGGTAATTTTACAAAATGATTGACTCAAAAGATGTGGGCGGCAAATTGTGTGCCTATGATATGGCCGGAGGTACTAATCATAGTTATGGTAAGATAGCGGAAGTAAATAAGAATATTATAAGTGAAAATCAAATCGAGTATACTGTTTCAGTTGAAAAATTAGATTATAATTATGAATTGGAAGGATATGAAGAATTCACCTTTATTACTGAAAGAAGCGGTGACTTCTGGGTATTTTCCCAATTCCCAACCTGGTGGTAAACAAGTAAATTTTACCTTTTAATATGTTTGATAACCAAGAAGATAACAAGAATTAGTTGATATAAGTAATTAATTAAGTCAAAAAAGTAAAAAAATACAACATTCGATTTGTTTATTAAAAACCGATAAATAGTAATTTGTGAGGTGTTACAAATGAATAACCCTTGGGAAAATATTGACATAGAAGACTATGAAAAACATATGAGTTTAGATAGTGTGTTTCAGCTTCAGACAATGAACCAAATGATGAAAGAACAGTTTTATACACATTCAATAAAATCCATTATGATTTTTGGGATAGCGGGTGGGAACGGATTAGAACATATAAATAATCAGGTTTTTGATAAAGTTTATGGAATCGACATAAATGAAAACTATTTGAATACATGCAAAAAACGATACCCAGAACTACAAGGTATACTCGAGACGCTATGTGTAGATTTGACTCAAGATATGAAGTTACCATATGCAGATTTGGTTGTAGCAAATCTCTTAATTGAGTATATTGGCTATGAATGCTTCCAAAAAGTAGTTAAGAAAGTGAACCCAAAGTATGTGTCGTGTATTATTCAAGTCAATACAAACGATTCGTTTGTCTCTGATTCTCCATATCTCCATGTATTTGACCGTTTAGATGAGATTCTCCATCCTGTGGAAGAAAGTGGGTTAGTTGAAGTTATGCGTAAAATAAACTATAAAAAAGATAGGCATCAAGAAAGCAAATTACCAAACGGAAAGAAATTAGTACGAATAGATTTTACTAGTTAGACTCGATGATATGATGAAAAGCAAGGTCAAAAATAGTAAAGAGAGAATCATTATGGGGATGACCAGTGGGGACGGTTCTTGACCAGTGGGGACGGTTCTTGACCAGTGGGGACGGTTCTTACCGGACAAGTTTCAATATAACAACTTTGGAATTTATATAGGAGACAATGATAACTATGTCAATAAGAAAACTAATATGTATTTGTATTTTATTGATAGGATTGTTTATAACCGGATGTAAAAATATTGAATTAGGAAATTCTGCTGAATTACCTTTTAATATGTTTGATAATCAAGAAGACAATGTAAATAACCTCATTAATAAGGAAGGATTGACTATTAAGGATAGATATTTGCCAATAGAGGGATACCTTAGAGTTGAATATGAAGAAGGGAGCTTTGCGGAATTCTTGAGAAATCAAAAGCTGAAGCCCTATGGCGAAAAGGTTTTATATTATGACGGTAGAGAAAAATCTCCAAAAGGAGTTTATGACAGTGTTTTCGATGTAGACATTGGAAATAGAGACCTCCATCAGTGTGCAGATGCTATTATGCTTTTAAGGGCAGAGTACCTTTACTCACAAGAATTATATGATGAAATCAGTTTTAATTTCGTATCAGGATTTAAGGCAGAATATAAGAAGTGGATGAATGGTTATAAAATTGATGTTAAGGGAAATAATGTGGAATATTATAAAGCTGCAGAACCCTCAAATTTATATGAAGATTTCAGAAAATATATGGATATGGTTTTTGCATATTCCGGAACACTATCTTTGGAAAACGAGCTGATAAGTGTCAGTATTGATAACATGAATATTGGCGATGTGTTTATTGTTGGCGGAAGTCCCGGTCATGCCGTAATAGTTGTTGACATGGCAGTTAATGCATCCGGTGAGAAGATATTTTTACTGGCACAGTCCTACATGCCCGCCCAGCAAACCCAACTTCTTATAAACCCTATGGATAATGATATAAGTCCATGGTATTCATTAAAGGGAAAAGAAAGATTAATAACACCACAATGGACATTTGAACTTGACACACTTAAAAGCTGGTATTAATTCCTCTTGGTATTTCAGCACTAATTTACGAAGATAATTTTGGTAATCGTTATGAAAAATATGCACCTAGCTGAGCTAAAAAATATATTAATAAAGTATTATTTAAAGACTATACGGAGTAAAAGACAGTTTCTTAAATAAATTTTCTAATTTTTATTATGATTGGAGGAGAGAGATGAACAAGAAAATAATCTTGGTTATTATGGCAGTTTTATTGGTTATAACAGGTTATTATATAAGAGAGATTACACAAAAAGATATTGAGCTAATATTTAACAACAAAGATGCTATCTATTCTATTGGTCTTAACCAAAGCTATATTAATAAGTATACTAAAGATTTAGTTGAAGAAGGTAATGTTGATAGCTTGGATACCTTGCTTATGATGATTGCATATTCAAGAGATTTGGACTCATATGGGAGGCTTTCCAGATTTATTGCAAATACTAATAATGATTATTCTATTTTATTTATTGAGTTCAAGGGGTTAAATGGAGAATACCTGGATTTTTTGAAGGAAACTGGTATTGTACAAACTAGAAATTTTACATCAGATGATTGTATTTATTTGAAGGAATATTTGAAAATAAGTGAAGAAATAACCGGCATTATTGATTCCTTAATAAAAGATGAATTATATGAGACGGATAGGGCTGTGGAATTAATAGCACAAATAAGAAAATTGAGAGATTAATTAGTATACATAATGGGACACCGAAAATGACAAAGGT
>JAQVRY010000022.1:0-16837 GCA_028700795.1 Tissierellia bacterium
AAATTGACTCGAAGCTTTTGACTGAAGATGAAGAATTAAGAATCGTAACTTCTTCTAACCCCGGTGAACAGGAAATGAAGGACTTACTCATGGCGTGGAAAATTGTAAAGCATACAAAATCTAACGCCATAACCATTGTTAAAGATGGTCAATCCATAGGAATCGGACCGGGACAGGTAAACCGCATATGGGCATGCAAGCAGGCAATTGAGCATGCATATGAATTTTTGGGAGAAGGCAGCACCAAGGGAGCTGTCCTTGCATCAGATGCATTTTTCCCCTTCCCTGACTGCGCAGAGGAAGCGGCAAAAGCAGGAATAACCGCAATTATTCAACCCGGTGGCTCACTGAATGATGATAAGTCCATTGAAACATGCAATAAAAACAATATAGCCATGGTTTTTACAAACATGAGACATTTTAAGCATTAGGAGGGATTATGAAAATTCTTGTAATTGGAAGCGGAGCAAGAGAACACACAATTTGCTGGAAATTAAAACAAAGCAGTTTATTATCAGAATTATACTGTGCTCCGGGAAATGCAGGCATATCTCAAATTGCAGAATGTGTTGATATTAAAGCAGATGAGCTAAATAAGTTAGTTGAATATTCAGTAAACAACAATATTGAGTTGGTAGTAGTAGGCCCTGAAGTACCATTAGTAGCAGGATTGGTTGATATGCTTAACGAGAAGGGAATAAAAGCATTCGGTCCTGTAAAAGCCGGAGCTAAATTTGAAGGAAGCAAATCCTATTCAAAGGATTTTATGAAAAAGTATTCAATTTCATCTGCCCGGTATGAAGTATATACAGATTCCAATAAAGCAATTACAGGCCTTAGTAAATTTAATATCCCCATTGTTGTTAAAGCAGACGGCTTGGCTGCAGGTAAGGGCGTTTTAATATGTGAAACCATAAAGGAAGCTAAAGATGCAATTAAAAGCATTATGGATAAAAAGCAATTTGGCGATGCAGGAAATACAGTGGTTATAGAAGAATTCCTCCGAGGAACTGAAGCTTCCCTTCTTTGCTTTGTTGACGGCAAAAACATAATTCCTATGGAAAGCGCCAGAGATTACAAAAAAGCATATGATGAAGACAAAGGGCTTAATACAGGAGGAATGGGATGTTTTTCGCCAAACACCATATATACTGAGGAATTAAATAAATATATTAAAAAAAATATTTTAGATAGAACTCTGAATGGTTTTCTGAAAGAAAATATTGAATTTAAAGGTGTGTTATTTATAGGGCTCATGATTGAAAATAATCAAGCGAAGGTTTTAGAGTACAACACTCGTTTTGGAGACCCTGAAACAGAAGTAATTCTTCCCAGACTAAAAACGGATTTAATTGATATAATGCTTAAATGTATTGATGGTAATTTATCAGAAGGTGATTTGCAGTGGGAAGAAAAAAAATGCGTAACTGTAGTATTAGCTTCAGGGGGGTATCCTGAAGGTTATGAAAAAGGCAAGGAAATAACCGGATTAAATGAGGTTGATGATGATATAACAATTTTCCATGGCGGGACAAAATTATCCGGGGATAAAATAGTAACAGACGGAGGAAGGGTTTTGGCAGTAACAGCCATGGGAGAAACTTTAGATGAGGCAAGAAATAAAGTATACAAAAATATTCCCAAGATTAATTTTGAAAAAAAGGAATATAGAACCGACATAGCAAAAATATAAGAACAAATAAATAAATGTTGTCAGAAAAATTACTCTGCCAACATTTATTTATTTTTATCATTATGGGTGGACAAATGAATATATTATAACAAACGAATTAAAGGGGGAAGCTATGCATATTCATGTTGTTCAAAGGGGAGAAGTATTGTGGAGAATTGCAGATTATTATAACGTCAGCATACAAGATATTGTAAATCTTAACAGATTGACTAATCCGAATATTTTGGTGCCCGGCCATGCACTTCTTATACCTACCCAAAATACCTATACTGTAAGAAGAGGAGATACGATTTGGAAAATAGCTCAAAAATTTGGAGTTAATATCCAAGACTTACTGTGGGAAAACAGAAATCTGAATCCAGATTTGATATATCCCGGTTATGTACTTACAATACCTCAAAGACCTAAGCCTGAAATAGATGTAAATGCATTTACATATTTTCTTGGGAACGAAGCCATTCCTATTGTAAGAGAAGCAGGACCATATTTAACATATTTAAGTCCTTTTGCATACCTGATTAACGAAGACGGAACCTTGGTGAATATTGCCGATGAGCAGGCAATAGCTGAAGCATATTCGCAAGGGGTGGCGCCCATGATGTCAATAGTTAATTTTACCGTTAATGTTGAAGGGGAAAATCTTGCAAACATTGTTTTGAATAACCCTGATACAGTCAATACATTGCAGGAAAACATAATAAATATTATGAAAGAAAAAGGATACATGGGATTAAACATTGATTTTGAATATGTTCTTCCGGAAGATAGGGAAGCCTACAACAGTTTTTTGGAAAGCACCGTTATCAGATTGCATAGTGAAGGATTTTTTGTTTCCACATCATTAGCTCCTAAATTAAGTGCTGAGCAAGTAGGACTTTTGTATGAAGCTCACGACTATCCTGCTCATGGAAGAATGGCAGATTTTGTTGTTCTCATGACTTACGAATGGGGCTGGAGGGGAGGAGAACCAAGAGCCATATCTCCGCTGAATGAAATAAAAAGAGTGTTGGATTATGCAATAACTGTTATTCCAAGAAATAAAATACTAATGGGATTTCAAATATATGCAAGAGACTGGAAAATTCCTTTTGTACAAGGTCAGGAAGCTGAAACAATCAGCGTTCAGGATGCAATAAATTTAGCATATGAGCATATGTCTGAAATTCAATATGATTATTTAAGTCAGTCACCGTATTTTCATTATACAGATGCTGAAGGAAATGCTCATGAAGTATGGTTTGAAGATGCAAGAAGTGCCCAGGCAAAGTTTGATGCAGTGAAAGAATACGGTTTAAGAGGAATAAGTTATTGGGGATTAGGTTATGAATTCCCTCAAAACTTTCCGCTGCTTGCAGATAATTTCAAAACCAGAAAACTTTAGAGCCCGGTGTTATAAACCTTTGAGCTGGATATTAGTGGTGCCATTAAGGGTACAAAGAACAGATATACTGCATAGAGTATTGATTTCGCACCAACGTCCATAGTTGCAAGTGGAATTGCTGCTGCAACGTTCCATGGGAAAATTGCAGCAATAAGAATTACGGTATTTTCAATATCAATAGCTAAATGGCTTTTGGTCAAATTATTTTCTTTATAAATATTGTTCATCAAGTCATGAGTAAGCAATACGGAAAGTGTTTGGTTGCAGCAAAAAGCACAAGTAACAAAACTTGTAAAAACTGTTGTTAAGTAAACACCTATTAATTTGCTCATTTTAATTAGAAAACCTTGAATATCCTTAAGCATGCCGGTTCCTTCAAATATGCCGGAATATGAGGATGCTATCAATACAACAAATGTAACATTGAGCATTGATATTAAGCCGCCTCCCGAAATAATTCCGGATAGTCCGGGGTCTGTATTAACATACCCCAAAATAGTATAATTTAAAATTTCCTGAAAAGTCAAATCTTGAAAATACCAACAGACAAAAGCAGATGTTATGATACTAAAAAACATTGCTATACGAACATCATTTTTAGATGCTGCTAACAATAAGATTATGACTGCAGGAAGAACTGTTGATATATGCAGATTGAAATTTAAGGAAAATCTCTCTATCAATTCATTGTTTGTAACATTTAAAGGATTATTTTTTGATAATACTAAATAAAAAATTACTGTTGCGAGAAATGGAAGAGCACCTGTAATAAACATTTTTTTTATATTATCATACAAATCCGTTTCTGTAATCATTGCTACTAAATTTGCACTGGAGGATAAGGGTGAGCTTCTGTCTCCAAAAAAGGCTCCTGAAATAATGGCACCTGCAGCAACATAAATATTAACTCCGCCGCTTTTTGCTAATATTATCAATACAACTCCAACAGTTCCGGCAGTTCCTATACATGTACCAAGAGCAAATGCAACGAAGCATGTTAGTAGAAATGCAAACAATATAAAATAATTTGGATTCATAATTTTTATGCCATAATACACGAAGAACGGAATTGTGCCACCGGCACGCCATAGAGCTGTAATCATTCCAATTAAAGCAAAAATAGTGAGTATATACAGTGACTTTTTCATGCCTTTCAACAACATTACAACAATGTTTTTGAACTTATATCCCCTGTAATAAGCAACAGCAGAAAATGCAAGCATACCAATTAATAAAGGAATAATTAAGGAATGTTGTTTCAAAATGCTGTATATAAGAGAAAAGATAAAAATAATAACTGCAATTATAAAGTCCATTTGCTCTCCCGTAATTCATATTTAATATAATTATATTACCAATTGCCAAAAAATCAAGCAAAATCCAGGATATTAGCATAACCAAATTTTACATATGAGGTGTATAGGTTTTTTAGTAAATATGGATTGATTTATAATTAGAAGTAGTATACAATTTAAATGTATAACGTTTTCTTTTCAATATCTTTTTTATAAGGAGGAAATAATGGATAAAGACAAGTTAAGCAAAATGAATTTTTCTACAAGGGCAGTACATGCCGGTTACAAACCAAATGAGTATGGAGCTTTAGCAACTCCCATATATCAAACTTCCACATTCATATTTGACTCCGCTGAGCAGGGCGGCAGAAGATTTGCATTGGAAGAAGAAGGCTACATCTACACAAGGCTTGGAAATCCTACAACTTCCCAGGTTGAAGACAAGCTTGCATCACTGGAAAATGCTGAAGCAGCAGTTGCCATGGCTTCAGGCATGGGTGCCATTACTTCAGTAATATGGTCTATAGTAAATGCAGGGGATCATATTATTGCAGCAAAAACCTTATATGGGTGTACATATGCTTTTCTGAACCACGGTTTGGCTAAATTTGGAGTAGAAGTCGATTTTGTTGATACTTCAGACACAGAAAACGTGAAAAAAGCCATGAAGCCTAACACTAAAATGGTATATCTTGAAAGTCCTGCAAACCCGAATATGCTGCTGACTGATATTTCGGAAGTTTCAAAGATTGCCCACGAGAAAGATGATTGTATGGTTGTAGTAGATAATACCTATTGCACTCCATATTTACAAAGACCTATTGATTTAGGTGCAGACGTGGTAGTTCATTCTGCAACCAAGTATTTAAACGGTCATGGCGATGTAATAGCAGGATTTGCAGCCGGTAAAAAAGAATTCATGGATACTGTCAGATTATTTGGAATAAAGGATATGACCGGTTCTGTTATAAGTCCTTTTGATGCATACTTAATCAACAGAGGAATGAAAACATTAGAAGTCAGAATGGAAAAGCACTGCTCAAACGCCCAGAAGGTTGCAGAATTTCTTGAAAGCCATCCTGCAATTGAATGGATAGGTTATCCGGGACTGAAAAGCTTCCCTCAATATGAGCTTGGTAAAAAACAAATGATGCTGCCAGGTGCTATGATTGCATTTGAAGTTAAGGGAGGACTTGAAGCAGGAAGAAAACTTATGAATACAGTAGAGCTTTGCTCACTGGCTGTAAGTCTTGGTGATACTGAGACACTGATTCAGCATCCGGCATCCATGACCCATTCGCCATATACTCCTGAAGAAAGAGCAATGAGTGGAATTTCCGAGGGACTTGTAAGGCTTTCCATTGGCTTGGAGCATGTCGATGATATAATTGATGATTTAAAACAAGCGTTGGATAAATTAGTATAAACTTTAAAAGCTCATGGTATGTGGTCTATGCAATGTCAAATATTAGTATGTAAAATTTATAAAATTCAACAGTGTATAAATATATCAAATTTTACAACAATATATTAGAGGTGATTTTTATGGCAAAAGCAGGAATGAGGAGACCAGACCCAAGTGAGCCCCATGGAACTGAAAGCAACAAGAAACAACATTACAATAAAAATGATTCACCACCGGTTCCTGAAATACAAGGTAAAGCTAAATATGGAAATAAAAAAGCAAAACAAATAATAATTAATGCGATACACCATAAAGAATTAAAATGAGTTATTATTTAAATATTATTTGCTAAGGAGGAAATTATGAAAGCTAATGTTGACCGAGATGCTTGTATAAGCTGCGGGCTGTGTGAATCAGTTTGCCCGGATGTTTTTGAATTAGATGATGAAAGTATCTCTGTAGTAAAGGTTGACCCCATACCATCAGAATTTGAGGATTGTGCGAAAGAAGCTGAAGATGGGTGCCCTACAGATGCAATTCATGTAGAATAGTATTGCAAAAAGCTGTTGCATTATCAATGTAACAGCTTTAATTGTTTAGTATTTTTCGCCTCAATTTCAGAATAAGATATAGAAAAATGAGGTTTTATTTGCTATACTAATGAATAGGGCGGTGAAAGTATGGAATATTTAATTGGAATTGATTCGGGAGGAACAAAGTCAGAATTAATAGCTTATGATTTAAATGATACTCCGATTTTCAGCTTAATAGGAGGAGCTGGAAATCCATCAGTAAACCTGGATAAGACTGTCAACAATTTAATATCATTAATTTATGACTGCATTAATGAATTAGGAAGAGAAAACTGTCAGCTTATAGCTGTTGGAATGGCCGGTGTTGAAACAGGCAACTATGCTGAGCTGATTAAAAAGTATGTAGAAGGTGCTTTTGTAATTAAAACAATAGTATTAAATGATGCTGAAATGGCTTGTAAAGCATATTTTGGTGATAATGACGGAATATTGGCAATTTCCGGGACAGGCTCTTCTTGTTTTGCTCAAAAAGACGGAGTAGGTGAAATGGTTGGCGGATGGGGACATATCTTAGGTGACGAAGGAAGCGGTTATCATACTGTTATGCATATTTTTAAAAACATAGTTTATAAATATGACAGAGCTCTTCCTTTTGATGACTTGAGTAAAGCCATGATAGAAGAAATAGCAGGCTCTACACGCTCCGATATAATGAATTTTATTTATAACAACGAAAAAAATAAGGTTGCAGCTCTTTTTCCCATAATAGTAGATTATGCTGAGAAAGGAGATGCATATGCAACCATGCTTTTAGAAAATGCAGGAAAATACCTTGCTGAGCTTACGGTAGTGGCATACAAAAAGAAAAATTATAAAGGAACTGCTAAAATAGGTTTAAAGGGAGGAGTTTTTCACAACAGCTCTATCATGCTTTCTGCATATATGGATGAAATACAAAAAAGACTAAGCTCTTATCATGTTATAGAAGAAGATATTTCAACCACAAAGGCTGTATGTAACATGTTTAAAACAGAAAAAAACGGTGCTCGCTGAGCACCGTTTAACTATCGAGTCCCCGCAGTCTCATTCACCAATTTATTAGGGCATCTTTAATCACTGCCAAATATGTTACCTATTCCAATGTTTCCAAGTAAACTAGCTTCCCCTTTTGAGCCGCCGCCGCCACTTTTTCTGCTTGCCGAATAAATTCTGTCAGCTATTCTGCTGAATGGAAGCGATTGCATCCATACAGTTCCGGGACCTCTTAATGTAGCAAGGAACAAACCTTCACCGCCAAACAATGCACTTTTTACATTTCCTGCCATCTGAACATCATAATCTACTCCTTCAGTGAAAGCCACCAAACATCCCGTGTCTAATTTAAGCATTTCTCCTGAAGCTAATTCCTTTTTAATAATAGTGCCACCCGCATGAAGGAATGCAAACCCATCTCCAACCAATCTCTGCATTATAAATCCTTCACCGCCGAAAAGTCCTGCACCAATTTTTTTCTGAAATGCAATGGTTATTTCAATTCCTTTGGCAGAACATAAATAAGAGTCTCTTTGACAAATTAGCTGTCCGCCGTAATCAGGCAAGTTAACAGGTACTATTTTTCCGGGATAAGGCGCTGCAAATGCAACAACCTTTTTATCAACACTCTTGTTAGTAAATGTTGCAGTAAATAAGTTTTCTCCGGTAAGCACTCTTTTACCTGCTGTTGCCAACATTCCCTTAAAGCCCTTGCTTTTTTCGCTGCCGTCTCCAAACATGGTATCCATTTCAATGCTTGAATCCATGTACATCATTGCTCCGGGCTCTGCAACAATTGTTTCCCCATAATCAAGACCGATTTCCACAAATTGAATATCGTCTCCGTAAACCTTGTAATCCACTTCGTGAGCTACTCCCATAAATCCTCCTTAAAAAGGTATTTAACCCCTAAATCCAATTATAGGATAGCAAACATTTTCACAAAATGCAATATAAAAATATCTTGTTTTTAATAGATTTTGTTAATATAATAGATTATAGAGTTAAATTATTGTATTAAAACTATCATATTATAAAGCAGGACAAAATGGAACGATATGAAGAAATAGAAAGAAGTATTATTAAAAAGTATAGAAAACTAATATGGGCAAAATTTATTTCAGCAATAAAAGAATATAAGTTAATACAAAACAATGATAAAATAGCAGTATGTATATCAGGCGGCAAGGATTCAATGCTTATGGCTAAGTGTATGCAGCAACTTCAAAAATACAGTGAAATTCAATTTGAAACAGAATATATGGTAATGGATCCGGGATACAATGATGTTAACAAAAAACACATCATAGAAAATGCAGAAATATTAAATATTCCTATAAAAATTTTCAATACACCAATATTTGAAATAGTAGACAGAATAGAAGAAACCCCATGTTATCTATGCGCAAGAATGCGAAGAGGTTATTTGTACAGACATGCAAGAGATTTAGGCTGCAATAAAATTGCATTAGGGCACCATTTTGATGATGTAATTGAAACAGTGCTCATGAGCATGTTATATGCTGCAGAAATAAAAACTATGATGCCCAAACTTAAAAGTACAAATCATGAGGGTATGGAACTTATTAGACCAATGTATAAAGTTAAGGAAGATGATATAATTGCTTGGAAAAGATACAATAATTTGCAGTTCATTCAATGTGCCTGTCGTATTACGGAAAAAATACAAACTGAGGATACAGGTTCTAAAAGGCAGGAAATGAAAATATTAATAAAAAAATTAAGACAAATCAATCCGAATATAGATACAAATATATTTAGGAGCATACACAATGTAAATTTAGAAACAATTATCGGGTATCGAAAAGGAAATGTATACCACAATTTTCTTGATGATTATGATAAAATTATATAATGATGTTTATGTGGAGATATCCTCATAACTTCAACAGATTTGGAGGTATTTCATTGGCTAGAGGCGGAGGTTCATTCGGTGGCGGTCGAGGGGGAGGTTCATTTGGTGGCAGTCGTGGCGGAGGTTCATTTGGTGGACGCAGCGGCGGTTCTTTTGGCGGACGCAGCACAGGTTCATTTGGTGGACGCAGCGGCGGTTCTTTTAGAGGCTCAAGCGGAGGAGGAATATTTGGAAGCAACAAAAGTACGGGCACCGGTTTTGGTCCTGTATTTGGTCCCAGAATACCAATGGGCGGAGGTTTTGGAGGTGGATATAGACAGCCAAGGTCAAGCGGTGGAGGAGGTTGTGGATGTATAACATTAATTGTTGTTTTAATTATAATTGCGATAATTTTTATTGTTATTTTTTCAATAGGGGGCTCCCTTAACTTAAGCAGCGGCAGCGGTAATATTACCGTATCATCTGTTGAAAGAGTTCCACTCCCACATGGGTCTGTAAATGAAACGAAGTACTATACAGACCAGTTAGGTTGGATTAACAATGAAACAAAACTTCTCAGCGGCTTAAAATATTTTTACAAAGAAACGGGAGTTCAACCATACTTATATTTGACAGATACAATTAATGGTTCTCATTTTCCAACGGATAATGATTTAGAATCTTTTGCGGCTGATTTATATGATGAGTTGTTTACCGATGAAGCCCATTTACTTCTAGTTATTTTTGAATATGAAGGTATGTACACGGGTCAGTATATTGTCGGAGCACAGGCAAAAAGTGTAATTGATAATGAAGCAGGAAGAATATTGACTGATTACATAGATAGATATTATTATGAAAATAGCTTGAGCAACGAAGAATTTTTAAGCAAAGCCTTCAGTGATGCAGCTGATAGAATTATGACGGTTACCAAGTCGCCATGGAGCACGGTGTTTATTGTATTAAGTGTAGTTGTTTTAGTTGTTGTACTTTTCATTTGGTGGAAAAAACATAAAGAGCAAAAAAATTTGGAAGCAAAAAGAAGGGAAGAAATGCTTAAAACCCCTCTTGATAAGTTTGGTGATACAGAAGCGGAAGACCTGATGAAAAAATATCAGGATGACAATGAACAATAATCTGCCAGCAGGCAGCGTTAAAATTATAAGGAGGAAAAAATGGCTATATTAGAAAGGTTTGGAGATATTATCAAGGCAAACATAAATGTGTTGCTAGAAAAGATGGAAGATCCCGAGAAAATGATTGACCAGTATTTGGAAGATATGATGAAGGATCTTGCAGAAGTAAAACAAAGCACAGCAGAAGTTATAGCTGAAGAAGCACGTACAAAGAGATTAGTTGATCAAAATGAAGCAGAAACAGCAAAATACAACGAATTTGCTAAGAAAGCTTTAGTGGCAGGCAATGAGGAAGATGCAAGAACATTTATCAACAAAAAACAAGAACTGGAAAATGTGGGAGCAGGACTTATGACAGCTTATGCAGCTGCACATGAAAATGCAATAAAAATGCGACAGATGCATGATAAGTTAACTGCTGACATTGAAACATTAAGAGCAAGGCGACAAGTTATTAAATCTAAAGTTAAAGTAGCTAAAACACAGGAAACATTAAATGAAGCCACTCAGGCAACAAAGAAAATATCTGGAGCAAAAAGTGCTTTTGAACGTATGGAAGACAAAGCAAGCAAAATGTTAGACGAAGCAAATGCCATGGCAGAGCTTAATATGGAGCCTATAGATGAGGCAAAAGCTTTAGAAGAAAAGTATTCTTCAATGGGTAATGCATCAGTAGATGATGAGCTAAACAAGTTAAAAGAAGAGTTAGGATTGTAAAAAAAGGCTGCCGAAAGGCAGCTTTCCTCATACCTCTTATACGTTAAATCTAAACAATACTATATCTCCATCTTCCATTACATATTCCTTGCCTTCAAGTCGCATTAACCCTTTTTCTTTGGCAGCAAGCATTGTACCTAAGTTTAAAACATCGTCATACTTTGTAACTTCCGCTCGTATGAAACCTCTTTCGATATCCGAGTGAATTTTACCTGCAGCCTGGGGTGCTTTTGTACCTTTTACTATTGTCCAAGCTTTTGATTCTATAGGACCTGTTGTAAAAAAGCTAATAAGTCCCAAGAGGTCGTAGCTTATTCGAACTAGCTGGTCAAGACCTGATTCTGCAAGTCCCATTTCCTCTAAGAATTCTTTCTTTTCATCCTCTTCCAGCATGGAAATCTCTTCTTCAATTTTTCCGCATATAACAATTACTTCAGAGTTGTCCTGTAAAGCGTGCTTTTTAACAATATCAACATACTCATTGCCTGAAGGGTCTGAAAGATAGCTTTCATCAACGTTTGCCACATACAAAACCGGTTTTGAAGTTATTAAATTAAATGTTTTTAATAGCTTCAGCTCTTCAATCGTATAGCTTAAGTAACGTGCCTGCTTTTCATTTTCTAGTCCTTCAACAATTCTTTGAACCAATTCCAATTCTAACTGCAAAGTTTTATCATTCTTAACCATCTTAGAAAGCTTATCAAGCCGTTTTGACATTACTTCCAAATCAGCTAAAATTAGCTCTAATTCTATTATTTCTATGTCTCTTTTAGGGTCTACGGTTGTTTCAACGTGGATTACATTTTCATCCTCAAAACATCTCACAACATGAACAACAGCTTCAACCTCTCTTATATGTGAAAGAAACTTATTACCTAATCCTTCTCCTTTGCTTGCACCTTTAACTAAACCGGCAATATCAAAAAATTCTATAACTGCAGGAACCGTCTTGCCTGAATTGCTCATATTCGTTAAAAAGTCCAATCTTTTATCCGGAACTTCCACAACTCCGATATTAGGTTCTATGGTGCAAAAGGGATAATTAGCCGAATCTGCACCGGCTGATGTAATTGCATTAAATAATGTGCTTTTGCCTACATTAGGAAGTCCTACTATACCTAATTTCATAATGTAACCATCCTTTTCTTCAGATTTTACCAGTGTTAACAAACCACAATAAATGAATTTGTTCCTGTTTGTCATCCTGAGCGTAAGCGAAGGATCTCTTCTTTCAAATTCTTGTGATTCTTTCGGGCTAAAGCCCTCAGAATGACAATTAAGAACGGGTTATTAATAGGAATGACACTCTAACTTTTCAAGATAGTATTCATTATATAGTATAAAATTTTAAAGTTCAATATTAAATAAATTTACATTAGTATAACTAAAAACTTAGACAACTTTTAGCTTTTGAAAGCATATATTTTATTGCAATGAATATTAATAAAATATATAAGACAAATTATAGGGGGAAGAAATATATGAATGATAAACAGATGCAGTCCAATTATATAAAAATAGTTGGGAACATATTCAGCAATATGGAATATAGTCATGAAGTTTTTGGTGAAAAATTTTACGAATTTTTTATAGAAGTGCCAAGATTAAGCGACACCAAGGATATACTGCCTGTTATTATATCCGAAAGGATAATTAATGATATAAATATGGATATTGGAAATTACTTAGTTATTGAAGGTCAGTTCCGGTCATATAACAGATATGAGGATGCCTCCAATAAGCTTTTGTTAAGAGTATTCGTAAGAGATATATATGTGCCTGATGAAGCTGAACTTGAAGAAATGAAAAGGCATCCAAACGAAGTTTTTTTAAACGGATATCTTTGTAAAGAAACTAAATTCAGAACAACTCCATTCGGCAGAGAAATTACGGATATGCTGATTGCTGTCAACCGCTCATACAATAAGTCTGATTACATACCTTGCATTGCATGGGGGAGGAATGCAAGGTATTGTGAAAAATTAGAGGTGGGAGATCATATAAAACTTTGGGGAAGAATACAAAGCAGGAAATATCAAAAGAAAAACGAGCATGAATCTTATGAAACAAAAACAGCCTATGAAGTTTCAGTTACAAAGTTAGAACATATAAAGACTGAAAACAACAGAAAAAAAGACGATGATGAAATGGAAATTCAAAACGACTGACAAGTCGTTTTTTTACATAAAGGGAAAAATTGTTTAGGAGTAAAATATTATTCATTAATTTGACACAATATGATACAATATAGAAAAAATCAAAGGAAATTAATATGATATTAGTTTTAGCAGAAAAACCTTCTGTGGGCAAAGATATTGGAAGGGTGTTAAATTGCAATAAATCAGGCAATGGTTTTGTAGAAGGAAGCAAATACATTGTGACCTGGGCTTTGGGACACTTGGTAACATTAGCTGACCCTGAAAGCTACAATTCAAAATATGCTCGTTGGGAATTGGGGGATTTGCCCATAATTCCAAAATCAATGAAAACAGAAGTAATTAAACAAACAAGAAAGCAGTTCAATGTAGTAAAAGGACTGATGCTTCGAAATGATGTAAAAGAAATCGTAATTGCAACTGATGCAGGAAGAGAAGGGGAATTGGTTGCAAGATGGATTATAGAAAAGATTGATGTTAAAAAATCTCTCAAAAGACTTTGGATTTCATCTGT
This sequence comes from Tissierellia bacterium, assembly GCA_028700795.1. Classification (GTDB taxonomy): domain Bacteria; phylum Bacillota; class Clostridia; order Tissierellales; family Sedimentibacteraceae; genus Sedimentibacter. The sequence goes on from JAQVRY010000022.1 coordinate 13,718, forward strand.
TACGGATAAAGCAATTAAAGACGGTTTTAACAATCTTAAAGACGGTAGAGTGTATGAAACTTTATATGCCTCTGCTTTAGCACGCTCTGAAGCGGATTGGATTGTTGGTATAAATGCAACAAGAGCACTGACAACAAAGTACAATGCCCAATTATCCTGCGGCAGAGTTCAGACTCCAACTGTCGCAATGATTGCATCATTAGAAGATGAAATAAGGAATTTTAAACCGGTTATTTATTATGGTATTGATGCAGAAGCAGGGGGTCTTAAATTTAAATGGCATGATAAAAACAATGAATATAGGACATTTGATAATGATAAATGTGAAGATATCATAAGCAGCATAAAAAACAAAAAAATGCAAATTGTAAATATATCTAAGAATAAAGCACTGACTTATGCGCCTCTATTATATGATTTAACAGAACTGCAAAGAGATGCAAGCAATATTTATAATTTTTCCGCAAAGGAAACATTATCAATAATGCAAACTCTTTATGAGCGTCATAAAGTGCTGACATATCCAAGAACAGATTCAAGGTACCTAACTGATGACATTGTAGAAACATTAAAGGACAGAGTAAAGGCTGCCAGTGTGGGACCTTATTCCAAAATTGGATTCAGAATAAGTTCAAATCCTATTAAGGGCAGCAAAAATTTTGTCAATAACTTAAAGGTTTCAGACCATCATGCTATCATACCCACGGAACAAACTGTTATTTTAGGTAATTTATCCGATAGTGAAAGAAAAATTTACGATTTAGTTGTAAAAAGATTTTTTGCTGTTTTATCAAAACCTTTTGAATTTGAAAAGATAACCATCGACGGTAAAATAGGCAATGAAGAATTTATATCTCGTGGAAGAATTACATTGTCAATGGGGTGGAAGGAAGTATATGGCAACTATGATGATGATGAAATACTTGATGATTATCCCGTTGACGAATTAAATAAACTTAAGGCCGGCAGTGAGATATTCGTTTCATCAATAAAGAAAACAATGGGCGAAACTAAACCTCCTTCAAGGTTTACAGAAGCAACATTACTGTCAGCAATGGAAAACCCTGTAAAGTTTATGAAAAATGCAGATAAGGAATTAAAGAAGACAATCGGAGAAACCGGCGGTCTTGGAACTGTTGCAACAAGAGCAGATATAATTGATAAATTATTTAACAACTTCGTAATTGAAAAGAAGGATAAATACATTTATACTACATCCAAAGGAAGACAGCTTTTGGATTTATCTCCCGTAGATTTAAAATCACCTGTTTTAACTGCAAAGTGGGAGCAGAATCTGAATGACATTGCTAAAGGAAATTTAGACAAAAATAAATTTTTAAAAGATATGATTGATTACACAAAGATTATCATAAGGGAAATCAAAAACAGCGACAAAAAATTTGTTCATGACAATGAAACAAGAGAAAAATGTCCTGACTGTGGAAATTACCTTTTAGAGGTTAACGGCAAAAAAGGAACTATGTTAGTGTGCCAAAATAGGGAATGTGGATATAGGAAAGGAATTTCACAAATTACTAATGCAAGATGCCCTAACTGCCATAAAAAGTTAGAACTTAAAGGAGAAGGTGAAGGTAAAATATTTGTATGCAAATGCGGTTTCAGAGAAAAACTATCTGCATTCAACAAAAGAAAAGAAAATGAAAAAGCATCAATTTCAAACAAAGAAGCATCAAAGTACATGGTTAAACAAAATAGAAAACAAGATGAAAGTATTAATACTGCATTGGCAGATGCTTTAAAAAAATTAAAGCTTTAGCAGACAGGAGACTAAAATGTATGAAAAAGAAAGCTTTATTGAAAATTGGTGATAAAAATGAAAAAAGAAGGCAATAAAATAACTTTACAAAATGTAAAAGATTTTAATATAAATCATATTTTTGACTGCGGGCAATGCTTTAGATGGAATAAAGAAGAAGACGGCTCCTATACGGGAGTTGTTAAAAATAAAGTGATAAATATACGGCAGGATGGAAGCACTGTTGAATTTGACAATATTAGTATGGATGACTATCCATTAATTGAGAAATATTTTGATTTAGATACTAGTTACGAAGATATTAAAAAAAACTTGGATACGGATGAAATTATAGCAGAAGCTATAAAATTTGGGGAAGGTATAAGAATTTTAAATCAAGATGAATGGGAAACAATGATTTCATTTATGATTTCTGCAAACAACCGAATTCCCATGATTAAAAGGGTTATTGAAAATTTAAGTACAAGCTTTGGTGATTTTATATGCAGTTACGGAGGTAAGGATTATTACAGTTTTCCCACTGCTGAAAGGTTATCTGCCGCACCTGTTGAAAAAATTCTTGAATGCAAGGCTGGTTTTAGAGCACCGAGAATCAAAGCAGCAGCAGCAAGGTTTTTAAATGAAAAGGATCAAATTTACAATATTAAAAACATGAGCTATGATGATGGACTGGCTTATCTTAAAACTTATAGCGGAATTGGGGACAAGGTTGCAAATTGCATTTTATTGTTTTCAACAAGGCATTTTGATACTTTTCCCGTTGATGTTTGGATTAGAAGAGTAATGCAGACACTGTATGTAAGCAAGGATACAAAAGATAAAGATATCAAAAAATTTGCAGAGGATAAATTTGGAAAATATTCAGGTTTTGCTCAGCAATATCTTTTTTACTATGCTAGAGAAAATGGTATTGGGAAATAATAGATATGAGATTCTTTAGGCCACGCCTTCAGAATGACGCAGTATGAAATTGACTTTGTCATCAAACTTGCTATGCAGAATATTTTTCTGCATAGTTTTAATATAATTTAAAATATTAAAATAACCTATATTTTGTAAATTTAAAATAAAAATACAGATTAAACATAAGGCTTCATGTGAATAATAGATAAAAAGAAAAAATATTGGAGAAAAAATGACAAATATAAAGACAAAAACAAGCTGGAATTTACAAAATAGCTATTCTGAGCTACCGGAATTTTTTTATTCCAAAATGAATTTAAGCAAAGTAAGCTCACCAAAATTAGTAGTTTTAAACAAGGAATTAGTTGAATACTTGGGCTTGGATATAAATGAGCTTAAAAACGACGAAGGAGTATCTTATCTTGCGGGAAACTCTGTGC
>JAQVRY010000022.1:16937-19576 GCA_028700795.1 Tissierellia bacterium
AATTTAAGCAAAGTAAGCTCACCAAAATTAGTAGTTTTAAACAAGGAATTAGTTGAATACTTGGGCTTGGATATAAATGAGCTTAAAAACGACGAAGGAGTATCTTATCTTGCGGGAAACTCTGTGCCAAAAGGCTCCATACCCATTGCACAAGCATATGCGGGACATCAATTCGGTTACTTTACAATGTTAGGTGATGGAAGAGCATTGCTTTTGGGAGAGCAAATAATTCCTGATGGAATGAGATATGATATTCAGCTAAAAGGCTCCGGCAGGACACCTTATTCACGAGGAGGAGACGGAAGAGCAGCGCTTGGTCCCATGCTTCGTGAATACATTGTAAGCGAAGCAATGCATGCTTTAAATATCCCTACTACCAGAAGTTTAGCAGTCGTAACCACAGGAGAACCTGTAATAAGAGAAAGGCTCCTTAAAGGCTCAATTTTAACGCGCGTGGCAAGCAGTCATATTCGTGTTGGAACATTTGAATATGCGTTAAATTTTGGAACTGCCGAAAATATAAAACAGTTGGCTGATTATACGATTAACAGGCATTACAGAGAAATAACAAATGATGAAAATAAATATTTCAGTCTTTTGAAGGAAGTAATAAAACGTCAAGCTTCATTAATTGCTAAATGGCAGCTGATAGGGTTCATACATGGTGTTATGAACACTGATAATATGGTACTAAGCGGTGAAACAATTGATTATGGTCCCTGTGCTTTCATGGATGCATATAATCCTGATACAGTTTTTAGCTCTATTGATACCTATGGCCGATATGCATATAAAAATCAGCCCAAAATTGCTGTTTGGAATTTATCGAGATTAGCAGAAACTCTTGTGCCACTGTTTAATGAGAATAAAGAACATGCAATTAAGCTTGCCCAGGATGCAGTTGCTGAATTTTACGAATTGTATCATAATCATTGGATTTCAGGCATGCGCTCAAAATTAGGAATTTTCAATGAAGAAGCAGATGATGAAAAACTTGTTGAAGAGCTGCTCAATTTAATGCAAAAGAATAATGAGGACTATACAAATACTTTTATAAAATTAACTTTCAACGATACATTCGTTAATGAGACTGCAGAATTTAAAGAATGGCACAATAAGTGGCAGGCACGTCTTCAAAGACAAGCTCAAACAAAAGAAGAATCATTTGAATTAATGCAAAATTCCAATCCTGCTGTCATACCTCGGAATCACAGGGTAGAGGAAGCCTTACGGGCAGCTGATGAGAAAGAGGATTACAGTGTTATGGAGCATTTGATAAGCATTTTAAATAAACCTTTTGCTCATACAGCTGACCAAAAAGAATATGCAGAGCTTCCGCCGCCGTCATTATGCAAATACAAAACATATTGTGGTACATAGGCAGGAAGGCACTAAAATATCTCGGGTTCAGTATCATGACCGGGAATTCTCGGCTGCAATATAAAATGATAATGCATATCGCTATCATCCATAGTATAATGATGCAAATAAACATCATAAGCGGTTGTTATACCAGAATAAATTGGAACATTAAATATAATAGCAGGGCAGAAGTCGCTATAATTAATAGTTACATTGTACATTTCATTTTGATTTGTTAAAACAGGAAGTTCAATAATAGGAACTGAACCATTTTCATCTGATAAACTATTAGCTATAAAAATACCTCTTCCTGTTTCTCTATAATAACCGCTTATAGTCAGTTTTGATACTCTGACAAATGCACCGGCAATCGGAGTTCGTAAATCATAGCGAAAAACATTGAGCTTTAAATATCCGACTTGCGGGGATTCGATGCTGTTAAGCCTGCTGCTCATTAAGCCCATCGTTTTATTTTTTAACAAATAAGGCATATATCTATCATACATCAGAAACCTCCAAAAAATTTAATCATAACAAAAATATAGGTGTATATATAATTTATTATTATAATATGACAAAGGTTAAAATATGTTTCAAGTATAAATTTAAATCTTGCAGACTGTAACAATTAGCCCGAAAAATGCGGAACAGCAAGAAAATTACATTGACAAAAATCTTCAATGAGCTTATAATATTGATGTTGTCGGGGTGTAGCGAAGCTTGGTATCGCGCATGGTTCGGGACTATGAGGCCGAAGGTTCAAATCCTTTCACTCCGATTTTTTTGTTTTTTGTAATAGTTATTTAGCTGTGCTATAATGTACTATAAAAATTTATGGAGCTATCATGGAATTAATAACTGTAGGTAAGGATAAAAGAAAAGTTTTCTTAGAGTTTTATAAAAAACAATACTTAAATAATGATTTAAAAAGAGATACATTGTCCGGTATGTTAAAAAGTTTATTATATGGAAGATCAGAACTGTGCAGCTCTATAGATATAGAGCCTGTTATGGTAGTGGACAATAATGAAATTATCATGATATCTGTTCTTGCTCACGCACAAAGGATGCCTGAATATTTACAAATATGCTTCTTTGAGTCCGAAAAATACAATATGGATGCTTTTAAACTGATTTTAGACAGAGCCAAAGATATGGCAAAGGAAAAGAAAGCTGATAGATTAACCGGCTCCTTGAACATACATGTTAATTATGGTCTTGGTTTTTTAGCAAGCGATTATGATAAAGTGCAAAGCTTCGGCTCAGCTCACAATCCT
>JAQVRY010000104.1 GCA_028700795.1 Tissierellia bacterium
TTCTTTTGTTCTTCCGAATTGTCTTGTTTTTCTTGCTTTTCTTGTTTTTCCAGGTTCTTTAAATTGTTATCATCCGTAAGTTCTTCAGGTTCTTCAATTGCTTCTTTTTGCTGTGTTGCGGATTCTTCTCTAACTTCAAGTTTTCCTGTATTTTCTGATTTCTTAGACTCTTTAGTTTGTATTGTTTCAACTTCGGTATCTTCCGTCTGTTCCGGTGCTGCTTTCTCATTAACGACAGTTCGAATTTTTTCAGATAACGTATCTTTTTTGGCCTCTGACTTGCTGGATGTGGCAATTATTACGCTGTCTTCTTCACCTTCTATAATATATCCCTTGCTTTTTAATTCATTTAATACGCTTTTTACCGCGCTTTGGATTTCTTTATTTTTCAAACCGTCAATATTTATATCTTTTGACAATTCCCTTCCATCATCATTAAAACCTTTCACAGTCAGCACCCTGTCGAATCTGTTTATCAAAAATTCAAAAGATGGATTTACATCTATGCTTACATATGAATAGGGAGCCAAGTATGCCCATGCCGGTGTAGCAAATATCATAATTGCTGCAGCAGCCGCAACTGACATTCTAATTAATCTATTGCTATTATTCTTTATTACTATTTCTTGACCAATTTCATAGTTTCTATTTTTAATTTTAGAAACAATGCCATCATCAGTCAATACTGCTGCATACTTTCCTTTAACTTCAACTATTATTGCTTTCATTTTTCAACTCCTGGCAAATGTATTCCATATAACCGGCTAAATTCGGAAAATCACCCGACATAATTTCTAATGCTGCTATAATATATTTTCGATGGCGTTCCAACAATTTACGGGGTACCTTTGTGTGTTTTACTATTATATTTAATGGCAATTGCTTCTTGATTTTTATTTCGCTTGTCAATATTGGATTTTTTATTAAATAAACTACGACCTTAGCGCAGGACTTCTTAGTTTTGCGAGATTTTGGCGAGCATTCGATCAAATCCATAAATGAAAATCCATAATCGGAAAAGATTTCATTGATGAGAGTAATTTCCATCTTAATTGAGATGTCTTCAACAATGGAAACCTTTTTTGCAATTTCGGACTGCATGGAATATTCCTCTTCATCTTGAGAGTCAGTATTAAACAATGAGGGATTTACTGAAATTTCCGGTGCATATCTTGACTTGCTGCGCATAAAATCAATCACACGCCTTCTTATTACTAACTCTGCAAAGTTTAAAAAACTGCCTTTATCGGCAGAATAATTCTTAATTGCTTCAGTAAAAGCAGACAACGCTATTGACCACTCATCATCACTTTTTGAAATATAGCTTCTGGTAATCGATGAGGCGCATTTCAGTATGAAATTTTCATATTGAGTTATTAAATTATTCATTGAATCTATATTATTCTTAGCTTTCACAGCCAATAGGTCCAAATCGCTCATATTCTTCCCCTCGTACTTACAATCACAAGGTATTATATCATTCAGGCCATAATATTACAACATTTCAAATCTTACAAATTTCTTACAGGGGTACATTAGTTAAAGATAGGATCCTTCGCTTTGCTCAGGATGACACCCATTGGGTGTGAACTGTAACGTACATTACTTTTTAAAAAGATACCAGGTCTTGGTGTCCAATTCATATTTAAGTTCAAAAATATCCTTGCCGTTATGCAGGCATACGAATACAATCCTTGTATTTCCAACAATGTTTTCTTCATATGTTTTCATTATTTTTTCAATTTTCACAACCTTATCATCAAGTCTGAATTTTACAGGCTCTATTTTTCCGTTTGTGTTAAAAACTGCCATTACCTTTATTGGCTCATTTATAATTTTCATATTTCACCTCTATAAAATACTGCTCATGCCGGGATATTCGTCATCAGGATATCCTCCTAAGAGAGGTTTTAAATCACTGTTTGCAAAGACCCCCCTTATAATTGAATTATCGCCATACTTGGTTCTTACTTTGTCTACAGCCTTATCTAATATTTCATTTTTTAAACTTAATTCATCCTGAAAAAAATTAACTTGCTTAAACCTTGAAAATTCCAAGTCTGATACATGAATTCCCAATGCCCTAATAGGCTTTTTATCCCATAACTCATCAAATAAACTGCATGCATTCATATAAATGTCCCTTGTACAGTCTGTAAAATACATAAGCTTTCTTTGCTTAATCTTAAAACCGAAATCCTTGTCCTTAATACTTATGCTCACAACTCTGCAGTTCATACTTGCTTCTCTTAATCTCCAGGCAGTCATTTCAGTTAAGCTCAGCAATACAACATATGCGGTTTCTTTATCTGTCACATCAAACCTTAGAGTGCTGCTGTTTCCTACACTTTTAATGAGGTCCTTTTCTTTAAAGGTTGAAATATCCCTTCCCCAAGCATAATTGTAAATTAGTCTGCCGTGAGATTTAAGCATTGTCGATATTAATTTATAATCTGCATTGGCAAGCTCTCCGATTGTATAAATACCCCATCTGTTTAATTTTGGCTTTGTTTTTCTTCCAACCATAAACAGCTCTTCAACAGGTAAAGGCCATAATTTTTCCTTTATTTCCTCAATAAACATAGTATGACACTTGTCAGGCTTTTCTAAATCTCCCGCTTGTTTTGCAAGAAGCTTATTTTCAGAAATTCCTACATTTACGGTATAACCAAAATTCTCCCGAACACCATCTTTCATTTTATATGCTAATTTAACAGATTGCTCCCTGCTTATATCTGTAAACCTTAAGAAACATTCATCAATACTGAAAACTTCCACATCGGGAGTATACTTTTTCAAATATTCCCTCAATGCTTTGCTGGCTCTTACATAAATGCTGTAATTTGGAGGTATAACCAGTAAATCAAGACACATTTGTCTTGCTTCCATAAGGGACATTCCTGTTTGTATCTTAAATTTCTTTGCAGGAACTGATTTTGCAAGAACAATTCCATGGCGGCTTTGTTCATTGCCTCCAATAACAGCCGGTACTGTACGTATATCTCTTTCTATTCCCATTTGTTTTTCATATGCAGCTGTCCAGCTTAAAAAAGCTGAATTCACATCAATGTGCATTATTATCTGTCCCATAACCGAATCAACTCCTTACTTCTATAAATGCAATTGCAACTTTTGTATTATTCTTTTCGAACGTTTGTTCTATTAGTATAACACAGTTTTAAAATTTTAAAAGCTTTTTTTGAAATAATTAGAAAGTTTATTTTTTCCTTATTTTTATCCCTCATAATATAATTTGCAAGGGCATGCGCAGTTGCCTCCTTCTTTGTAAAATAAGGTTTACATAAAAAAAGATCTGTAAACAATCACAAATCCTTTTCAATATATTTATTTTTTATAATTTTTATCGTGAATTATTTTTAATCCTTTGAATATAAGGTGAGAATCAAATATGTCAATTTCTGAGGTTTCATCGGATATAAGCCTGCCGAATCCTCCGGTTGCCACAACCTTTATATTTTCATTGTTCATTTCTTCTTTGATTTTTTTAATAATATATTCTACTTGTCCGATATATCCGTAAACTAATCCCGCCTGCATGCTTGTAACAGTGTTTTTTGCAAGAATTGAATCAGGCTTTTTGATTTCAATTTTCGGGAGCTGGGCAGTTCTTTGCCACATTGCATCAGCAGAAATCTGAATTCCCGGAGATGTTATGCCGAATCTGTATTCTCCTTTTTCATTTATTACATCATAAGTTGTTGCCGTTCCGAAGTCTATGACTATCATGGTATCGCCTTTTGAATATAATTCATGGGCTGCTACAAGCCCTACAATTCTGTCAGCTCCTACCTCTCTTGGGTTATCGGCCATTATTGTAATTCCTGTTTTCACTCCCGGACCTACGACGATAGGCACTATGTTAAAAAACTTTTTCAGAGTGTTTTCAAATGAATGCATTACATTAGGTACAACTGAGGATACGATTGCACTGTTAATATTATTATGATTAATATCATTATAACTCAATAAACTTAATATAGAAATTCCATATTCATCGGATGTTTTTTCATTTCTGGTGACTATTCTCCAATTTCCCACAAGTTCATTACCGTTGTAAACTCCGATTACTATATCTGTATTTCCAATATCAACAACTAAAATCATTCTTTCACTCCTATATGTTAATTTTATCATTAATATTTACTAGGCAGAATTTTTCAATCTTTCCTCAGCTCATCGATGGGGGTTGTTGTAATCTGACTTCTGTCAAGGTTTAACATAATTATTGCTTTTTCCAATTCTTCATCTGAAGTTACTTCAATTTCAAGGTAAGGTTTTGTATAAGTTTGTTCATCCCATGTATCAATTTCAAATAATATATTTTCATACATATAGGACCTTCTATGTTTGTAGCCGGGTCTTTTTTGCTCATAACCTAATAATTCGATTATCTTAGCAGCACTTTCCCAGTCAGAAATGTCTGTGTTAATTTCCTCATTAATCCTTAAGGAATCTCTTTTTATGCTTCTTTTAAATGTCATAGTGCTTTTGGTTTCCCCTGACAGATTATTCTTAATTATTCTTATCCTCAAATATCCTTTGTATGTTTTTTTCAAAAACCCATCATCGGTATCAAATCTGTAATTTATTTGATCTTCATCCTTTACAAGAACAGCCCCAATATCAATAAGCTTTTTTTCTATTTCTTCCTTGTCAATATTTAAAACCTTTACTTCCTTCTCTCTCATTACTACCTCCGCTGGTATTTAGGTAATTATATCATAATTATAAAGAATTATAAACATTTATTATGACGTATAAAAGTTATTGAAAGAAGTGATACCATGGAAATCTATATAAGCAAATCATTTAAAAAGTTAATTATTTGTTTTAAATTTAGTTATTGGGGTATATAATTATATAATTGAATAATATTAAAAACTTAGGAGGTATTATTATATGTGTAACAAAGGAAAATT
>JAQVRY010000105.1 GCA_028700795.1 Tissierellia bacterium
TTTTATTTTTCAAGAGCATTAAGCAGAGAATCTATATAATCCTGTCCAATATCTTTACCTATTGATTCGTATACACCCTTTGCCTTTTCTAAAACTTCATCTATGAAACTTGCTTCAAATTCCACTAATTCCATACCGCCCTCTATAAGTGTTTCTTTATTTGTTTGGTCAATTTCAGTAAGTTTAGCTTCAATTACTACAGCAGCTTCATCTACAGCTTGTTGTAATGCTTCTTGGTACAATGGGTCAAGGCTGTCAAATTTGCTTGCATTGATTAGGAACTGATTGCAATACAATATATGATGTGTCATTATCAAGTAATCTTGAACCTCTTGCAGGTTTGCTCCTACGCAAGTATCTGTAGCGTTCTCTTGTGCATCAACTAATCCCTGCTGCAAAGAAATATATACCTCCGGCCAAGGTAGCGGAGTTGGAGCTGCGCCCATTGCCTGCCAGAATGCCATATGATTCTGATTTTCCATTGTTCGTATCTTTAATCCATTGAAATCATCTATTGATTGAATATTCTTGTTAGAGGTTGTTTCTCTAAAGGTTCCTCCTTGCAAAAAGTGAAGGCTGTACATATTTTTTGCCTTGTAAGCTTCGTTAATTTTGTCAGTAAACTCACTTTTGTTTAAGGCATAATCGATAGTCTCAGCATCGTACTTTGCAAATACCATTGGAAGGTCAAAAATAGCTACTTCTGGTACGAAAGATACTGTTTGTGCAGTTTGAGCAATTACAAAATCGATATCGCCTGCAAGCATTTGTCCCTGAAGTTCCTGGTCATTTCCAAGCTGGCTGTTTGGGAAATAATCTATTGTAAGCTTGCCTCCAGTTATTTCTGCCACTTTTTCTACAACAAGTTCACCATAGAGCTGAGCTGCAGCACCAACTCCTGCATTATCAGCGCCTAATAAAACTACAGGTTCAAGAGCATCAAACCCTCCTTCTGATGGTTCAGGCTGTTCAGGCTGTTCAGCCGGTTCTTCGGGTGGAGCAGGTGGTGCACTCGGCTGAGTACATGCTACGGGCAGCAACAACATTGTTGCTATCAACAATAATATTAATAATTTTTTCATTGTTTTTCCTTCCTTTCTCTTTTTTTAATTTATACTTGAATCCTTTACAGGAGTGCAAGACTGAGCCATGGTACATATGTTATGATAAATAATACCACACCAAATGCATATATAAAAGGTAAAGCTTTTTTCGCCACTGTCATTGGGGGCGTATCAGCTAAAGTTCCTGCTACAAATAAATCTAATCCAAATGGTGGAGTTGCTAAACCTATTGATAAGCAACATACCATAATAACTCCAAAGTGCACAGGATGTACGCCCATAGCTTGAACAGCAGGCAATAGTATTGGTGCTAATATAACTATGGCAGGACCTGTGTCCATAACCATTCCAAGCAATATGAATATAACAACTATGCCTGTCAATACGCTAATGCTTGATGTAAAGTTATTTAAAATAAATCCTTCAATAATTGCCGGTGCCTTTGCTATTGCTAAAACTCTACCAAATGCAATTGCAAATGCAAGAACAAAGCAAAGAGGTGCGTATGTTTTTACGGCCTTTGCCAAAAATGGAATTACCTCTTTAACCGTAAATGATTTATATATAACCAATGAAACAAACAAAGAATAAAATACTGATATACAAGCAGCTTCTGTAGGTGTTACATAACCGGAATAAATTCCACCAAGTACAATGATTGGTGAAAGTAATGCCCAGAAGCTGTCTTTAAACAACTGAAACAATCCTCTTCTTCTAAGCTCATGCATCTTTTCAGCAATCTTCTCTTTGTCTTCTCCTTTTTTCCTGCAATAATACACGGCGTAAATCATCATACCTAAGCCTATAGCAATACCTGGTAATACGCCGCCTAAGAAAAGTGCTCCCGTAGAAACACCCGTTGCCAATGAGTAAAGAACAAAGGGTATGGATGGAGGAATGATTACACCAAGGCCGCCGGCGGTGGCAATCATTCCTGCTGACCAAGTTTTATCATAACCCATTTCAACTAAAAATGGTATTGTCATGGAACCAACAGCGGCTGTAGTCGCCGGACCGGAACCTGAAATTGCTCCGTAAAACAAGCAAGTTAGTATTACAGCACAAGGGAGACCTCCTGTCAAGTTACCTACAAAGTAAGCAAAGAAATTGAACAATCTTTTTGATATGCCTCCTTCAGCCATAAGCACTCCACCTAATATAAACAAAGGTACTGCCAATATAGGGGTCGAATCCGAGCCTGAAAAGCTGTTAGCTATCAGCTGCTGAATTGAACTGCCGGTACCACCAAGAAAAAGTGGCGTCAAAGCACCAAGCACCATACTCAAGGCTATGGGTATAGCAAATATCAATGCCACCATAAAAACTACAAATATCCACAAAGCCATTACTCGTCACCCCCTGTATTTTTATCATTGTCATCAACTTGAATTCCGGTTGTCTCTACTTCCTCTTTAGCTTCCTTAAGAGTAGCTTCCAATGTTGTTTGAGCTTTTACATTGAAATTTCTTACGTTACTTACGATTTCCTGGGCTGACCTTATTGAAGCTAATCCAAATCCTATTATAGTAGATAAATACATTATCCACATGGGTATTTGCATTGCCGGTGAAAGCTGTCCTGTAGTTCGGAGTATATTGGTATAGGTTATTGAATACCTGAAAAAAACCACAAACACTGCCAAAATAATTATATTGACCAAAATTTCAATTGTCCTTCTCACCTTTTGGGGCAATAAATCCATTATAATTCCGACCTTCAACATATTACCTTTTTTTATTGTATATCCAAGCGATAAAAAGACAGTCCAAATATAGCAATATCTTGAGAATTCTTCAGGCCAAGTCATTGAGTTAACAACATTTCGAGCAATTATTTGAGCCATCATAACACAAGAAATAAGTGCTAATAGAACAACCATTATGGCTTCTTCAAAATGCTCATCCAACCATTTGATTGCAGACATTTTATTTCCTCCTTTTGTTGGAAGTTAATATATAAACTTATTTTTTCTCCGAAAGGATATTCATAAGCTCCTGACGCATAGCTTCAATTGGGGCATCCTTTCCGCTCCAAAGTTCAATCTGCTCAGCTCCTTGATATAAAGACATTCCTAAACCATTCATAATGCTGCATCCCATTTCTTCAGCCTCACTAAGAAAACGAGTTTTTGCCGGGTTATAGGTTGCATCAAAGCATAATTGTCCTGAATGAAGAAGTTCCTTTGATATGGGGGTTTCTTCAATCTTTGTAAACATACCAAGACCAGTATTATTCATAATTACATCAGACTCCCTGATTTTATCCTTTAACATGGCTTCATCGTTAAGGTCCACCAATTCGGCAACCGGTGCAAAGTTTTTATTTATATCATCAACTAATTTCTCAGCCTTTGATATAGTTCTGTTAGCAATATATATCTTTTTGGCTCCGTAATAAGCTAATACGCTGCTTATTGCCCTGCCGGCACCTCCTGCTCCAATACAGAAAAATGTTGATTCTTTTACATTTATATTCGGCATTTCTTCTTTTAATGCTCTGATAAATCCAATCCCGTCCGTGTTATAAGCTTTCAACTTTCCGTCAGGCAATATTACAACTGTATTGCTTGCATTCATCTTTTCACAAAGAGAATCCTTTTCATCAACATATTTCATTATTTCAACCTTGTTTGGTTTTGTTACAGCAAAACCTGCAAAACTCATATGTCTTATCCCATTTACTACATCAAGCAAGTGTTCATTCTCCACTTCAGAATAGAAATACAGCATATTTATCCCGGCAGCCTTGTAAGCCGCATTCTGCATCCTTGCTGCATATGATTGAGATAAAGGTTTTCCAAGCAATGCAATCATTCTTGTATTAATATTAATATCCATTTTGCTTCCTCCTTGAATAACTTAATTGCTATTCTATTTCATTATCCGCAAAAAATTCTTTAGCGGTTTTAAGACATCTTGCAGCGTGACCGGCTGCTCCTCTTTCTTCCATTTCCTTAGAATTTGGAAGTTCTATTGATATAGGGTTATTTGGCATAGCCAGAAGCATTCCCTTAATGTCAATTTCACCTTCTCCGGTATAAAGCCTTCCTTCTCTGGCAACGCCAATCATGGAAGGATCCTCTAGGGATGGAATCTCCAAGGGGCCGTCACAAAGATGAATAAACCCAAACTTCTTTCTGTCAACCTTAGATAGATCTTCAGGCCTAACCATAGACCTGTGAGCATGAAGTGTATCTACCATTAAGTATGCATTAGGTCTGCCCACTTTGTCAAGGACTTCCAAAGCTCCCGTAAGACCCGGCACTCCGGAGAATGTTACAAATTCAAGATTAACTTTTAAATTATATTTGGCAGCTAGATCACAGATTTTTTCAAACTCCTTGAAAGCGAATTCCTTATCTTTAGTCCAAATACTTGACAATACATCTGTTGCACCAAGCTCAGCTCCTGCCGCGAATGCAGATTCATAATCTTCGACTTTTAAATCCTCCCTTACTCTTGCAAGTTCAATATCCATAAGTCTTATGTCATTCTGTTCTAATTCATTTCTTATGTCCTTGAACAATTTCCTGTCCAAATCAAATTGAAACAAAGGCTCATTTGGAAGATGCATAGGAATTGGTCTAAGACTGACAAAATCATATCCTGCCTCAGCGGCAATTTTTATCTGTTCAACCGGATTAGTTCCCGGTATGGTTAGATAAGCAAGCGAAAATTTTCTTGACATGTTTTCCTCCTATGATAATAAATTTTTATTTATGGGATTTAGAATGATTTGGGGGCATATATTCACCTTTTTCATTCCTTACCAACTTTCCGTTTGAAATACCTTGTTTAGGGTTATAAATATCATTTATGTTCCAGCTTCCCGGTGTGGG
>JAQVRY010000106.1:0-1581 GCA_028700795.1 Tissierellia bacterium
GTTAACTAAAATAATTTTTTGGTTGACAATATGCTAAATGTTATTTATAATATTGGTTAATTGAGGTGAAATTATGTCAGTAAAAAAAAATATATTACATATTTTAGAGTCAAATAAGGGTAAGACTGTTTCAGGTCAAGAATTAGCAGATATGTTAGAGGTTTCAAGAACAGCAGTGTGGAAAGCAATTAATTCATTAAAGGTTGAAGGATATTCAATAGAATCAACACCTAATAAAGGATATTCTCTGGCTGAATCGTCAGATGTGTTATCTGCCGAAGGAATAAGATTGTATTTAAATGAAGAATTTAAGAGTATTCCAATCACTGTTCATAAAACAATAGGTTCAACAAACACGGAAGCCAAGATATTAGCTGTTCAAAATGCCCAACATGGAACAACAATTATTTCAGAAGAACAAACTAAGGGAAGAGGCAGGTTTGGAAGGGATTTCTTCTCCCCTTCTGATTCAGGCATTTATATGAGTATAATTTTAAAGCCTGAATTAAATATAGAAAATTCGGTGCTGATAACAAGCGCGGCAGCTGTGGTCGTATGCAATGCTATTGAAAAATTTACAAGTGTTTCCCCCAAGATTAAGTGGGTAAATGACATATTTATAGATAATAAAAAGATATGCGGCATACTTACCGAAGCAGTGACTAACTTTGAAAGCGGTATGTTGGACTGTGTGGTAGTTGGAATAGGCATTAACGTAAAAACAAAGAATGAAGACTTCCCCATGGAATTACAGAATAAGGCAGGCTCAATATTTATTGATGATGACAGCTTTATAAGGAACCAGCTTACTGCAGAGATAATCAATAACGTGCTTAAAATAAGCAAGAAATTGGAAAACAAGGATTTTATGCCGGCATATAAACAGCGCTCAATGATATTGAGAGAGAACATTTTATATAAGAAAAATAATAATTGGCATGAGGGTTATGCATCAGACATTGATGATTATGGAGGATTGATTGTTTTTACAGCAGATGGACAAAAAATAACATTAAATTCAGGAGAAGTTTCAATTAAAAAGAAATGAGGAAAGCTATGTATAAAGAACAAACATTCAGCGTAAGAGATATAACACAAATAGGAATTTTCACCGCATTGACGGCAGTCGGTGCATTTATCAGCATTCCCATAGGTCCAGTGCCTATAACACTGCAATCATTTTTCGTACTATTGTCAGGAATTATTTTAGGTTCTAAGAAAGCTATGTTTTCTCAAATAACATATTTGTTGTTGGGACTTATAGGCTTTCCGATTTTCTCCGGGTTTTCCGGAGGACTGCAGCATGTATTTAAACCAAGCTTTGGTTTTATTATAGGATATATTGCAGCAGCATATGTCGTAGGTAAATTAACAGAAGAAAAAACTGTCACACAATATTTATGGGCGCCAGTTTTAACGGGAACCTTAGTTGTATATGCTTTTGGGCTTCCCTATATGTATTACATTTTAAATATAATGCTTAACAGCAATTTAAGCATTGTCAAAATTCTTCAATTAGGTATGTTTGCATTTATACCGGGCGATGCTTTAAAAGCTATAATCATAGTATTTACAGCTAAA
>JAQVRY010000106.1:1681-2980 GCA_028700795.1 Tissierellia bacterium
CTATAGTTTTGCTTTTAGTTTTACTCCTGTATAATAAAGAGGGTCCCTTGGAGTTGAATAAGGAGGTGCGTATGCTAAGTCAAGGTGCATTAAGTCTTCTGCTTTTGCATTTAATGTTATGGCAGCAACCAACACATCAAGTCGTCTGTCAACTCCTTCATAGCCAACCATCTGTGCGCCTAACAGCCTTCCCGTTTCTTTTTCGGCAACAGCTTTGATAATAATAGGTCTGCCTCCCATATACTCGGGTTTGTTTGCTCTTTTGTCAATTGTCACAACAACATTGTATCCGGATTTTACTGCTTCCTCTTCTGATAAACCGGTCATCCCCACAGTAAGATCGAAAACTCTGTATATGGCAGTGCCAAGGATTCCTTTAAATTCTTCTTTTATTCCCGTTATATTGCTTCCTGCAATTGTGCCGGTTTTATTTGCTGTAGACCCTAATGGTCTGTAAACAGGATTGCCGTTAATGGTATAATACATTTCAATACAATCGCCGCAGCTGTATACATCCTCAATATTTGTTTTCATATGATTATCGACCTTGATAGCCCCGGTTACTCCAAGTTCAACGCCCATATTTTCTGCAAGAGCTGTAGTCGGCTTAGCTCCTGTTGCAAGAAGTACAATATCAGCTTTGACTATGCTTCCGTCGCCTAAAACAACACCTTTATCGTTGATTTCAACGGTCTTTGTATTTGTATAAACATTAACTCCCTTTTCTCTTAAATGTTCTTCAATATATGAAGATAATTCACTATCAATTCCCTTTGAAATTTTAGACCTGGCAATAATCGTAACATCCATTCCCAAAAACTTGAAGCTTTCACACATTTCAAGACCTATAAATCCACTTCCGACAATAACAGCTGAACTTGGTTTCTTCTCTTCTATAAAATTCTTAATATCAATCATATGGTTTATATTTCTTAACAAAAATACATTTTCCCTATCTGAACCTTTTAAGTCCGGCTTTACTGACATTGCTCCGGTAGCAATAATAAGCTTATCATATCTATCCATAATTTCGCCTGATAAATTCTTTACCTTTAATGTTTTATTTTCCGAATTAACAGACAATACTTCATGCTCGGTATAGATATTAATATTATGTTTTTCTTTAAAATACCCTGCATCTCTTGGAACAACACTTGAAAAACTTTCAGTTTCATTGCTTAAATAATAAGGCATACCGCAGCCTGCATAGGAAATATATTTGTCTTTTTCATAAATGATTATTTCTGCTTTCCTATCATTTCTTCTTATTTCAGTTGCTGCTGAAGTTCCTGCTGCCAC
>JAQVRY010000106.1:3080-4887 GCA_028700795.1 Tissierellia bacterium
ATTTTTGTCATTCTGAGGGCTTTAGCCCGAAGAATCTCATGCCCCAAAATTTTTAAGGTTCGAAGCTGGCGTTTACAACTAATACAGGACATGGTGCATCTGATATTACCTTCCGAGTTACCGAGCCTACAAAAAATCTTTTCACTTTCGAGAATCCCCTGTTGCTCATTACTATTATATCGATATTATCATTTCTTGCAGCTTCTATTATTTTTGCATATGGTTCTCCCAATAAAACTTCTGTTTCTACCCTTATACCGCTGAAATTCAATTTGGATACTATAGCATTTAATAGTCTTTGTGCATTTTCTTTGATTTTGTTTTCCAATTGTTTTTCCAACTCTTCGCTTTCTGAAATTACAGAGCTGTCAATTCCTTTCCATGCATTTTCATGCTTTCTGTTTTCAGAATTCTTTTTAGCAACAACGGAAATCAACTTTATTGAAAAACTATATTTCCTTGCTAACTCCAAAGCCTTTTTTACTGCATTTATTGAAGCGTTTGAACCGTCTACGGGAACAAGCAGTTTCATAAAAATCCCTCCTTATACGTTATATTGATTATATATCCACAATTTATGAGGCTAAACATATTATATATATAAATACTGAGACAATTAGATACTTCCCTACTGTCTCGGTATGTGTATTGCATTGTTGTGAACCGCATGAGCTGCTTCATGGAGAGATTCTGCCACTGTGGGATGAGCATGAATTGTTGATGTAATTTCATCTATCGTTGCTTCAAGCCTCACTGCAAGGGCTCCTTCAACAATCAGCTCCGTTGCATTTGGTCCTGACATATGAAGTCCCAAAACTTCTCCCGTAGCTCTATCAGTTACATACTTTACCAAGCCTTCTTGTTCTCCTTCAATCATTGCCTTTCCGTTTATATACATTGGAAATATTCCGACTTTAACATCGTATCCTTTTTCTCTTGCCTGCTTTTCAGTAAGTCCCACTCCTGCAAGTTCGGGCTTCGTATATACACAGTAAGGAATTGTATTGAAATCTATATTAGGTTTCTTATTCATAATTGATTCAACTGCAGTTATACCTTCTGACGAAGCAACATGAGCAAGCATAACCCCTGCTGTCGCATCTCCGATAGCGTAAATGTTGGGAACATTGGTCTGCATATTTTTATTTACAACAACTGCTCCTCTGTATGTTTCAATCCCGACATTTTCTAATGTCAAATTATCGATAACCGGCTTTCTGCCTATTGAAAGCAGTACCTTCTCCGCACCAAATGATAGCTCATTACCGTTTGATTCTGTATTTACAATTAATCCTTCGGCTGCTTTTGATATTGAAACTACCTTGGTATCGGTATAAATTTCTATACCATTCTTTTTAAATTTTTCTTTTAAAGTTCCAACAATATCCTGGTCCATATTTGCTATAATATTTGGCAGCATTTCAATTATCGTAACTTTGCATCCCACTGCACCGAATACTTCTGCAAATTCAGAGCCAATTACTCCTCCTCCTATTATAACCATGGAGCTTGGGATTTCTTCAAAGGACAATACTTCATCGCTGGTAACAACTCCCGGCAGTTCAACTCCCGGTATAGGAATTACAACAGGTTTTGAACCGGTTGCGATTATTGCATAGTCAAAATCAACAATTGTTTCAGTACCATCTAAAGCCTTGACTTTTATTTGATTTTTATCAACAAAGCTTCCTTCTCCCATTATTTTTATAACTTTATTATTTTTTAACAGGTTATCCACACCGGCAACTAATTTTCTTACAATTTTAGTTTTTCTTTTTTGTAATTGTCTCCAATCTAATTCTGCTCC
>JAQVRY010000107.1 GCA_028700795.1 Tissierellia bacterium
GTTAGGTCATCTCTCTGAAGAATCTGCAGTTGTCATATATTTTGACTAATGTATTCCATGTGTCCATATCTACTATTCCGGTGTCGGGAAGCATGCTTCTTTGCTGAAAAAGCCTTACTGTTTCTTCGGTTTCTTTATCATATAAGTTTGTAACTTCCAATTGAGTATAATTGATATATTTTCTCCAAAATCCGTTTAGCATAATTTTTATTGTATATACTATATCCTTTTGATCACTTATTTTCACATCTGCAAAGTCCGAATTGCCGACCGGAATTCTGTCGGGCATTTGAGTTTTTCGCCGGAACTCATGGTTTTCACGGACTAATTTATTCAATGTAGGGACATCAACGAAACCGGTTTGGGGAAGTCCCTTTATATTCTGAAATGCAAGAACAGCATTTCGGGTTGCTTCGTCATATACTCCCGTTTGCAGCATTAGGGGCAATGAAGGATATAGAGCTTTAATGTTAATAAGATAGCTTTGAATTACCATAATTAAATTTGTGTTATAGTTTAAATCAGTAATCATAGTTGGTCTCCTTTATTTATGCGGTTGTTTCACTTTCAGCAAGAAACAACTGATATGCCTCGCTTAATACGTTCCATGTTTCGTCATCAACAACACCGGTAACAGGCAGTCCAAACAAATTTTGGAAGGCAATAACTGCGGCAGTTGTTTCGGGTCCGAACACACCGTTAATTTCAACTGGTTTTATTTCAGGATATATGGCAGATAAAGCATTCAGCATTATTTCAAGAAATAGTATTCTTGGATATTCAAGCCCCAAACCTTCAGATAAATTTATTCCCAAAAAGGGAAGCAGAGGCAATCTTAATTCTTCTTGGGGAGTTTCTGTAAGTATTGAATATACCTCCCGATACAGCAAATTCAATGTTTGCCGGTCTATTATTCCGGTAGGAGCTAAACCCATAATAGTTTGAAATTCTCTTACTGCTTCGGTAGTTTCGGGACCGTAGAACGTGTCTATTTCAACAGGTTTTATTGTGTTATATCTTTGGGATACAATATTGATAAAAAATTCTATATATGCCACTATCGGCAAGGTGGCTCCCTGCAATACAATATTGGCATAGAGCTCTTGCAGCTCTTCAAAGGTAAGTCCTTCGGCTTCTAACTCGGCTATATTCGTAACAGCAATATAAATAAAGCGTATTCTGTACCATGTATCACTGTCCACAATTCCTGTTACAGGGAGATTGAATGCTTCTTGAAAAATTTTTACGGCATTTTCTGTATTTTCATCAAAAAACCCCGTTATTGCAACATCGGGAACTAAAGGAAAGTTGTCGTGTATTATACTTAGCGAATGCTGCATTCTAAAAACATCTATTCCGGAATCTCCTAAAGAAAGAGGCTCGCCGGGATAGGTTCCCGTAATCTCTTCTGCGGTAGTACTTTCAACTAAGGTTATATCATCACCATAATAGTACTTAAGAATTTCTTCGGCTGTATAGCCCTGATTTGCCAATTCAACACTTCCCCATTGATACATGCCGTTACACTGAGAAATCCTTCCATCGCAGAAGACTGCAAATAACGGCTCAATATGTCCTTCTCTTGTAATATATTGATTAAAAATTTCATTTGTAATATCGGAAACAGTGTCAAAAATACCTCGTTCGTGCACATAAGCCTGGTCATACTGAGTGGTATTTGTAATATCAAAATCATAACCTCTTGACCTGTACCATTCCGTAAATATTCTATTCATTGCAAAAGAAGTAATAGCATGAATATTTGCCCGTAAAGCTTCTTCCGGCCATGTGGGATACAATTCACTGGATGCTACATTTTTAATATAATCTAAATAAGGAACCGTTACATTTAGAGCTTGGTCGTCGTCGGGAGCTCCTAAATGTACGGTTATATAAAGAGGAAAAGGCACAATGACATGGGGAAGGGGAGACTCCGGGAAAACAACATTTATATCAGATATACTCATAATATTACCTTGCTTTCATCCTAATATTTAGCTTACATCAGTATTTGGAGAGGATGATGTTGTATCACCAAATCTTAATTGCCGATAAACAGTTATCATTTTGTTCCATGTTTCTTCATCTACAATTCCGTTTGCCACAAGCCCATAAGCTCTTTGAAAAGCTGTCACTGCGGCCGTTGTTTCCGGACCATATGTGCCGTCTGACTGAACATATGGTATTTCCGGAAATACAGTTGAAATATATTCTAACATCTCCTGTATAATGAATACTCCGGGCCTTTCTGAGCCCTCACTGAATAATACATTTGGATAAAGTAAGGAGGGCAGCTCAATAGCTGCAGGCGGTAGTGCCCTCAAAATGCCAAGGACGCTGTTGTACATAGCAGTCCATGTTTCCTCATCAATTAAACCTGTTGTGGGAAGCCCCATGGTTTTTTGAAACTCAATTATTGCATTCCTTGTTTCAGGACCTAAAATGCCGTCAATATCAACTGCAGGGATGGAATCATAATAAGCCGATAAAACGTTTAAAAAAAACTGAACCATTTGAACCCTTGGAAGAACCTCAACTCCTCCTTCTGTCTCTGTAATATCTTCAATGACATCACCGACTAATACTCCCCGGGGTAAAAGCTCTGCAAGCCTTATTACAGATGCATATATGGTTCCTATCTCAAACCATGTGGCAATATCTATAATACCTGTTACCGGGAGATTAAATATATTTTGAAATTCTTTCACTGCAGCTTCCATATTTTTATCAAATACGGTATTGACGGTTGATATTCTTGGTATGGCAGGGTAATTTACAGATATTGTATTTAACGCCATTTTTGCAATAAGTACATGTTGATTGTCATCACCGAGACGCAGCGGTGATTCCGGATATGTTTCCTGTATCATTGTTACACTCATTTAAACACCTCACACATTGGATTCATCAATAGGGCTTGACGGTATTACTAAAGTTCGTTCTTCTTCATCCTCAACACTGTCTTGCTTTATAGGTATGAGCGTTACTGTAAACCTTGTTGTTGTATTGGGGAAAACCCTCACGTCTATAATGTTTTGAGTATAATAGCCAATTCTCTGTATTCTTAAATTATATGTAGTGAAAAAATACTCTCGGCTTTCTGAGGGGTCTTGAGGGTTGTATATAACCGGGAGGGACATTATAGGAGCCTTTCCGCTGATATCCGTAACAAGGTGGTACAACGCCTCTTCATTCCCTTCTTGGTCTGTTACATACAATGTAACAATGGCATCTTTAATCGGCAATGCACCCAAGGCTGTGTTTACGCTTACATTTACGAAACCTGTTTGTATAATAGAGTTATCCCCGTTAAGCTGAGCTTCATTTAATAATGGGAGTTTGGCAGGTACTCCGGCTTTTTTAATTTTATTTCGAGCCACATATGGAATGTTACGATTCCTTCTATTCATAAAATCACACCTTTCTAAGGGATTCCTAAGCTATTTATGTCATTGCTATGAATAAGTTATTTTTAATTGTCATTCTGAGGGCTTTAGCCCGAAAGATGCCCTAACCCTATTTTTCAGAGTCTGCGGAATCTCGTACTTACTTAATATATATGTACACAACTTAACTAATATGAGACGCGTATTGGAGTAAGCCTTTTTGCAGTGCTTATACTTATGTACCTGTTTCATTTTCAACAAGAAACAACTGATATACCTCATTCAACCTATTCCATGTTTCTTCATCAACCACACCGGTGACCGGCAATCCAAACAGCTCTTGGAAGGCAATAACGGCGGCAGTTGTATTGGAATCAAATTCGCCGCTGACTACAACAGGCTTTATTTCAGGATTAGCGGCAGAAATTGTATTCAGCATTATTTCGAGAATCACTATTTTTGGATATTCAGGTCCCATACCCTCAGTTAAATCTGCTCCTAAGAAGGGAAGAAAAGGCAGTCTTAATTCCTCTGCAGGTGTTGATGTAAGAATTGAA
The DNA here is from genome assembly GCA_028700795.1 of Tissierellia bacterium. Classification (GTDB taxonomy): domain Bacteria; phylum Bacillota; class Clostridia; order Tissierellales; family Sedimentibacteraceae; genus Sedimentibacter. Next base: position 3,944 of record JAQVRY010000107.1, read on the forward strand.
TATGCATCCTGATATAATAGATTCAATGTTTGCAGGTCTACAATTCCCGTAGGATTTAAACCCTTGATATTTTGAAATTCTCTTACTGCCTCGGTAGTTTTAGGACCATAAAATCCATCTATCTCAACAGGCCCTATTATATTGTATTTTTGAGATACTATACTGAGAAAGAATTGTATATATGACACAATTGGACGATTGCCGCCTTCCAATACAATGTTGTAAAAAAGCTGCCGAAATTCTTCATAAGAAACTCCCTCAGATTCCAGATCAGCTAAACGTGTAACAGCAGTAAAAATATAACGGATTTTATACCAGGTATCATAGTCCACAACACCTGTTACAGGTAAATTAAATATTTCTTGAAATACTTTTACGGCGTTTTCTGTGCCTTCATCAAAAAACCCTGTTATTTCAACCCTTGGAATTAATGGGAAGGTATCATTTATTCTGCTGATATAATTCTGAAGTCTAATAACACTTACTCCTGAATCACCTTGAGAAAGAGGCTCACCCGGATATGTTCCGGTAATCACTCCCGCTGCTGTACTTTCAACTAAGGTTATGTCATTACCATAGTAGTATTTAAGGATTTCTTCAGCTGTATAACCTTGAGAAGCCAAATCAACACTTCCCCATTGATACATACCGTTGCACTGAGAAATTCTTCCGTCGCAGAAAGCTGCATATAACGGTTCAATATTACCTTTTCTCGTAATATATTGGTCAAAAATTTCATTTGAAATGTTGGATATAGTGTCAAAAATACCCCGTTCGTGAACATAAGCCTGATCGTATTGGGGAGTATTAGTAATATCAAAATCATAACCTCTCGACCTGTACCATTCAGTAAATATTCTGTTCATTGCAATAGAATTAATTGCATAAATATTTGCCTTTAAAGCTTCTT
>JAQVRY010000108.1 GCA_028700795.1 Tissierellia bacterium
GCCATTGGGTCCAAGTATTCCGCATATACTTCAATTTTTTTGTTGCTTTTAACCATAATTATTCTTCATTATTTTATTCATAATGCCTTACATATTTAGTAATTATTATATATAATAATTTCCAAAAATACGATTTCAATATTCACTCATTACCATGGGGTAATTTTTCAGTAACTAAAAAGGCCCCGAAAAATTCTGTTTTCGAGGTCTTGGCATTTGGCTCTTTTATATTTCATTTACAACTACATCCCTGCTGTTGAGAATATTTATCACATTTACTCCTTCGCCATTTACGTACTCTCCAAAATTATTAAATGACCATTTTATGTTTCCACTTAAATAATCCAATGATTCTACAAATGCTTTTACAGTAACATTTGAAACTTTGTCAAGCCTAATATTTATATTATTGACTCTGTCAAAGAGCCACTGGTTATTAAATCCGCTATACACCAAATCTAAATAATAGCAATTCATTACCTCTACATCGATATTTTCCGGCAGAAAAATTTCAAGATCTCTTACATTTGAATAACTGTAATTATTTTTTATGTTGTTTGTGGAATAGATATATAACACATTGCCGGACTTTTCATATTTTATATTGTTCAAATCCGCTAACTTATCTGCTTCCTCTTTGCTTGAAGCGTATACATTCAGCTTGCCGATGGCGCTTATTTTATTGTCAGATGTAGCTCTTATTACCATATTGCTCGTATCATCAATAATTATTTTATTTATACTTTCATCAACTATATATTCATCTATGGGCATATCCATATCGTAAGTTGATGATAAAAACATACTTTCTAACCTATGGATTATACCGCTTTCATTGACTGCAAATATTCCTATATTAACAATAAGTATAATAAATATAGTGAATATGCTAAAGAAATCATATTTTATTACCACGCTTTCATCCTTGGATGCATATCTGTACAATAGCACTTCTAAACCAATCAATATCAATATAAGAGGCCACATTTTCAATACCATATTCAGAGCAGAGAATTTATTTATTTGTGACAGAAACAAAATCACCCCAAATGCTATTAGAACTACAGCCATTGAAATTGTTCCGACTCGTTTAATCTTGATCATCATTTTCCTCCTGCTCTTCATCATATAGAACTGTGCTTTTCTTATTTTTTATCAACATGTAAATACCTATTGAAATAAAAATTAAGGATACTATGGAAGTTTGTAAATATCTGCGAATTTCATAATTAATCAATGGATACAGTATTCTTTCAAGCAAAATCATCACACCAATACCAACTAAAGCAAATCCTACCCATTCATGTTTAATCTGAGGGAAATCCAATACTTGATTTTTCATTTCGTCCTGGGAGCCATCCGCAATATGCATTGCATCGAAGAAACTGTAAAACCATATCAGAGGCAGCAGGAACAAAAGCATTGATATTCCTAACCATCCCATAAAAAATATAGAAAAGAAGAATGCTCCCATTATAACCAAGCCCTTTTTCTGATATCCTAAGTACATGTGACCTGCTCCAGGTATCACCGATAATGCAAGAGAAATACTCTTTTTATTTAATTTTTTGTCTGGTATATAGTTATATGTTTCATTATTATACAATTGTTTTGTTTCAATACTTTTCCATGCTGAAAACACATCTATTAAAGCAATCAGCCACAATATAAGATAACCTATAATTGTAAAAACCAAGAAGATTTCCTCATATGTAAGGAAAGCTAAACCTATTCCTCCTGTAACTCCTACTACAAGAAAAATAAAAAATATCAATGCCCTTTCTTTTAAACCTATATAAAAGTGTGCTAAACCCGGTATAGCCGAAAATATAAATGCTATAAATTTACTTTTATCTCTCATCATTTTCCCTCCAATTATTTTCAGTATTTTCAATGCTTAATAAAAAACTTGATGCAGAATCTACAATTTTGTTTGAAAAGTCAGAAATTCTATTTGAATTATTTTCTGTTAATTCAATGGAAGCTGATATCCTTGGCACCGCATCTACCAAATTCACATAGAATCCACCCAATGTCAGAATTATGGTTACAGAAGCAACAGCTGCATAGTAACCAAATTGATAATAAAATGCTTTTTTTGTGTGTTTGATTTTTGACTTTTCTTGTTTTCCTTTAGAAATATCACTAATTACATTAGATATGAAATCATCACTTATAATTTCTCCAGCATTTTGTTCTTCCTTTCCATCAATTAGGGACAGAAAAATCTCCATACATGTATTACATCCATATAAATGTCGCTCCATTTCTTCAGACTTTTCTTGTGACAACATACTATTTTTATAGAACAGCCACTCAATATAATCATAATGTTTCATTTTCTTCCCTCCATTTCTCTTTTAATATTATTTTTGCCCTGTAGAGCCTTGAAGCAATAGTCTTTACAGGTACATCCTCTTCCTGTGCAATTATTTCATAAGACTTATCATGAAAATAAAATTTCTCAATTACCACTTTGTAAATTTCCGGCATATCATTCAGCACATTACTAAGAGCTTCTTTTCTTTCTTTTTGAACTATGAGTGTTTCTGGATTGTTATCCATCATTGTGCCGTCAATTAAATCTACTGTATTTCCAACTGCTTCTTCACGATATTTCGCCTTCTTCTTCCTTATCCAGTCTATGGATTTATTTGCAGCTATTTTGCCTATCCATGCCTTAAAGTTTTCATTATTATAGTTTGGCAGCGAGGTATAGATTTGAAAGAATACTTCCTGAGCTACATTTTCAGCTTCTCCATAGTCTTTAATGAAATTTAATATAATTGCAAAAATATAATTCTTATAATTATTGACTATACCGGCAAAAGCTTTTTCATCGCCCTTAATAGACTCTTTAATTAACAAGCTTTCCCTTTCCATACCTCCCCTCCTTTCCCTGCATTTATTATAACGCAAATAAAATATAAATTACTGCAAAAAATTATTAATTTTAATCTAACCTTCCCTTAGATACCTTTTGGTCCTATTCCTAATGATTTTACTTACTTACCTCTTTCTAATTATATTTATGGCCATTGTATCATGATAGATATACCGGAGGAAATGAAAAGACGAAAAGACGCACTGTGCGTCTTTTTTTATTTTTATTATCCGGCAATTCTCAATCGTTCCACAATGCTTTGTCTGAATTTCTCTCCGGTTACTTTTATCAGCCCCATTACGTTCTGACTGGTTCTGCTGTCCAGATTCCCTGTGGGCTCCTGAGGATCTTGTTGCCATGTCACACGTGTGAACAGCCGTTTATATAGTGAAATACGTGCAACTTACAATCTTATGGGAACAACTACTCCATAAGCAATTTAAGCGTCTTAAAAGAAATAGAAATATCAAATAGTATTGTGGAAAATTTCAATGGATTTTTTTCTGTATTAATGTGGGTTAAATGATATTTTAAATTTGCCCAAAGAAGAAAATAATAATAGGCTGTCTGAAATTTGTTTTATAAGATATTAAGGAATTGTAGTTTGTCGCTTTTTTAAAGTACCTTTGACTTGATTTTTTGAATAAATAACGATAAAATATGTATATAACATATTGAGATATTTGAATGTAAATTTACTACGAGAGAGGACTAAGAAAATTATGAAAATAGGAAGAAACGATTTATGTCCCTGCGGAAGCGGAAAAAAATATAAAAAATGCTGTTATCCCAAAACTTTTGAAGACAAAAGCAATTTGAAAGATTACAATACAGAGTATGATTACGACTATGAAGATGTGGATGAGGATGAACTTTTGGGTTCATTGGAAAACTTTAATGACCAGGAGTTTATGTTTCAGATTATGAATTCTCTTCATAAAATGACATTGGATAGAAAATCGCATATAAAAGAATATTATAAAATAAGAAAAATGCATAGCGATATTGTAAATACAATGGTTAGGTACCATGAAAATGGCAAATTCGAACAAAGAATAGATAATAGTCATGTTTACAAAGATGAACACCTACTTAATAATAAAGAAAAACTTACCTTTATTGATAGTAGTTTTGATCTTGACACAAGAGAAGGTGTACAGGCTCTTTATGATATATTAATATATAAAATTTCTCCTAATATAAATTGCATTACCGAAAATTTCATTCAGTCTCATCGCTACAGAAAACCTGAAAAGGTGGAGTTTTTACATAGCATGTTAGATTCAACAATAGGACTGTTTGAAATTATAAAGACTGATTTTGATGAAGGGTATGTATATCTTAAAGAAATATTTACAGGTGTTGAATATAAGATAGTTGATGTAGCCTTAAGCGGAAGTCAAATACATGATGATTTTTATATGTATACAAGGCTTATCACATATCATGATATAAGCTTTAACACCGGATTAAGTCTAACTTTTGATAAAAAAGACAGTTTCATAAAAACTCATATTAAAACCAATAAAAAAGATTATAAACCAGAAGGAGAACTTCTAAGATTTATACAGCTATACAACTATTTCTCAAAAAATCCTAACAAGTTAAAAATGCTTGTTAATACGATACATTAGCGCATTCATCAATATTCCGATTAAGGAACAATTTGATAAAGTACATATTTGTGTCTCAATCTCAGGAAAAAATGGAGGTAAATTCTAAATTTTCTTTACATCCGCTAAAACTCTAAAATCATATCATACCACACAGAACCACCATGTTTGGATTTTGAAATACCTTTATTTTTGAAACCAAAATTAGAATAGTAGTGGGTAAGCTTATCCTTGCATGTTAGGATAACACCTTTGCGGTCTGCTGATTTTGCTGTTTGAATCATATGGTTCATTAATTGTGCAGCTATTCCTTGATTGCGAGAATCAGGAAGAACATCA
>JAQVRY010000109.1 GCA_028700795.1 Tissierellia bacterium
AATTTCGGAGTTTGAGAAGAAGATGGGCCTGCTTTCTACAGGTCAAAGAAAAAGAGTTGCTTTTGCAAGCACACTAATAACCCCTTGCGAATTGCTGATTTTAGATGAGCCTACAAACCATTTGGATAATGATATGATACTGTGGCTTGAGAATTATTTGATTAAATTTTCAGGTGCAGTATTGATGGTAACTCACGATAGGTATTTTTTGGACAGAGTATGCAATAAGATTGTAGAGATTGAAAATGGAAAATTGCATTCATATGAAGGGAATTATTCGAAGTTTTTAGAGCTAAAAGCTATCCGTGAGGATATGGATTTAAGCACGAAAAGAAAAAAACAAACATTATTTAAGAAAGAGCTTGCATGGATACAGCGAGGCGCAAGAGCAAGAGGAACAAAGGCTAAGGGAAGAATACAAGAATTTGAAAAGTTAAAGGACCAACTAATAACTGAAATTGATGATAAACTTAAATTAACCTCCGTTTCTTCAAGATTAGGTAAGAAAATAATTGAAATTAAAAATGTTTCAAAAGCTTTTGGCGATAAGAAGATAATACAAAATTTTGAATATACTGTTTTAAGGGATGCAAGAATTGGTATAGTAGGCAACAATGGAGTTGGTAAAACAACATTACTAAATATAATTGCAGGAAGAATCAAGCCTGATAGCGGGTATATGGATATTGGAAGCACAGTGAAGTTGGGATATTTTTCGCAGGAATCTGATGATGTGGATGATACGCTAAAGGTAATAGACTATATTAAGAATATAGCTGAAATTGTAGAGACTTCAGAGGGAAAAATTACAGCTTCTCAAATGCTTGAAAAGTTCTTATTCACTCCCGATTTGCAATATAATACAGTTAGAAGGTTGTCAGGTGGTGAAAAAAGGAGGCTGTTTTTATTAAGCATTTTAATGAAAGCTCCAAATATATTGCTTCTTGATGAGCCTACTAATGATTTGGATATTGAAACATTGACTATTTTGGAAGATTATTTGGAAACATTTTGCGGGGCTGTTATTACCGTATCACATGATAGGTATTTCTTGGATAAGGTTGTAAATACAATTTTGGAGCTACCCGGAGACGGGACGGTAAAAGAATACAATGGTGGATATTCTGACTATATAGTTGTTAGGACAATTGAAGAGAAAAGTGGCTTAGATGATAAACCCACAATAGTAAAGAATAATGAAAAAGATATAAGAGAAAAACCTAAGAAATTAAAGTTTTCTTTTAACGAGCAGCAGGAATATAACACAATTGATGATGATATATCTAATTTAGAAGGAAAAATAAATAATATAGAAATGCAACTTGAGAAATATTCCACCGACTATGTTAAGCTTCAGGAATTAATGGACGAAAAGCAGCAAGCAGAACTCCTATTGGAAGAAAAGATGGAAAAGTGGATTTATTTAAATGATTTAGCTGAAAAAATTGAGGATCAGAAGAAATAAATTCAAATTTTGAGGGCAGGTATGAATGATATTATATTAAAAGTAGAGAATTTAAGCAAGTATTACCAAATGGGCGAAGTAACAGTGAAAGCCCTCAAAGATGCAAATTTCGAAATTGCAAAAGGGGAATTTGTTGTAATTCTTGGTCCAAGCGGTTCAGGAAAAAGTACATTATTAAATATTATAGGCGGTATGGATAAACCAACTGAAGGAAATGTATATTTTAATAATAAGCTAATAACAAATATGAGCGATAAGGAACTTACTTTTTACAGAAGAAATAAAATAGGATTTGTATTTCAGTTTTATAATTTAATGTCAACATTGACAGCTAAGGAAAATGTAGAATTAGCTGTTGAAATTTGTAAAAATCACATCGATATAAACGAGGTAGTAGATGCTGTAGGTCTTGGGGACAGGGCAGATCATTTCCCTTCTCAAATGAGCGGCGGTGAGCAGCAAAGGGTTGCTATAGCCAGAGCTGTTGCAAAGGCTCCGCAGATTTTGTTATGCGATGAGCCAACCGGTGCATTGGATTTTGAAACAGGTATTCAAATATTGAGGGTTTTAAAGGATATTAACGAAAGATACAAGAATACTGTAATAGTAATTACTCACAATGCATCAATTGCCCAAATGGCAGATAAAGTAATTAAAATGAGAAGCGGCTATATAACTGAAATTATTGAAAATGAAAATCCCATTGAGCCTGAAAGGATTGAATGGTAATGAAAAAGTTAGATTTAAGACTTTTTAGAATGATAAAAAATACAAAGGGTCAATATATTGCTGTGTTAACAATAATTATCACGGGTATTTTTATTTTTACCGCAGTCAGTAATTCTGCAATGAATTTAAGGGATACCCTGGATGATTACTATAGTACTACTAAGTTTGCAGACATTTTTGTAACAGCAGCAGCCATTCCCGAGAGACTGGAAAGGGAATTGGAAAAGGCTGAGAACATTCGGCAGGCAGATGTAAGACTGTCTATTGAGACCAGGTTAATTACTGACAATGATGAGGACAGAGTTAACGTAAGGGCTGTATCAGTTGACAGAAAAGAAAATAAAATAAATGAATTATTTATTAAAAAAGGAAGGCGAAACCTTTCTGAAAGAGAAATAATTGTTATTGACCAGTTTGCCCTTGCAAGGGGAATTGATATTGGTGATGAAATAAACCTTAGCATAAACGGCAGGAAATATAAATTCATAGTAACTGCAATTGCTGCTAGTCCTGAATATGTGTACTTGATGGAAAATGAACAGGTACTTCTTCCAGATTATGAAAATTTTGGAGTAGTATACATTGAAGAAGATTATTTGCGAAAAATATCCGACAAAGGTTCTTTCAATGAAGTAGTTATTAGGGTGAATTTTCAGGATAATATTGATAAAACAAAAGATTATTTGGAAGATGAACTGAAAAAATATGGTGTGATGCGGGTTATAGATAGAGAAGAGCAATTAAGCAACAGTATGATGAATGAAGAAATTTCCGGTCTTGAAACGGTATCAAAGTCCATGCCCATTGTATTTTTGCTTTTTGCGGGAATAATGCTTGCTGTCATGCTTTCCCGTATCGTTAAGAAGGACAGAACTTCTATTGGAGTATTAAAAGCTGTTGGTTTTACGGATAATGAAATAATTTCTCATTATTTGAAATATGCTGCTTCTGTAGGAGTAATCGGAGGTTTGGCAGGCGCAATCATTGGGACTTTGGCTTCGGGAGCAATGACTAATATGTATTTGGAATTTTTCAATATTCCCATGCTGACTGTTAAAGTATATTATTACAGAATTTTTGCATCAGTGGTATTGTCATTAGTATTTTGCGTTGTTTCAGGATTTTGGGGTATCAGAAATATAATCAAAATTAACCCTGCCGAGTCCATGATGCCTGAACCGCCGAAGCAAGGTAAAAGAATACTATTAGAGAATTTTAGAATGTTCTGGAGCAGGTTATCATTTTCATGGAGAATGGTTTACAGAAATATATTCAGAGAAAAGAAAAAATTCTTATTCATTGCTGCAGCAGTTTGTATTACTTGCAGCTTAATGATTATGACCATGTGGATGAATGAAATAATGGATATTATGTTCGTAAGTCATTATTCAGAATTTGCGAAAATGGAATACAATATAGGATTTAGAGGATTTCACGATGAAAGGGTTCTAAAGGAAGTCAAAGAAAATATAAGTTATAATCATATGGAAGGAAGAATTGAGCTGCCTTTTGAAATCAAAAATGGCAGACTCTCTAAAATAGTAAATGTAATAGGTCTTGAAGAAAATACTGAATTTTATGATTTTCGTGATTTGAACGGAAACAAACTTACCATTCCTAAAGACGGAATATTGATTTCTTCAAATTTGTCAAAGTCTCTTAATGCACATAAGGGTGACAGAATATTATTAGAAAGCTTCATACCTGACAGCGATGGAGAATATGTAACTGTAAAAGGTATAATAGAGCAAAGCTTAGGAATTAACGGTTACATGAATATAAGTTATGTTAACCGAAAGTTTCTAGATAAAGGTATTATCAATGGTGTATATATTAATTCAGATGATGATGTTAATGTTAAATTGGATGACATAATTAATATTATGTTAATTCAGTCACAAGAGCAAATGCAGGGTGTTTTTGAAGAATTTACTGCACTTATAGCGGTGTTCATGGGGGTAATGGTTATTTTTTCAGGAATGCTTGGTTTTGTAATATTATACAGCATGACTCTTATGAGTATAAATGAAAGAACTTTAGAATTTTCATCCTTGAGGGTAATGGGCTTTACAAAAATTGAAATATTTAAGATGCTTGTTAAGGAAAATATGGTAATGTCGGTTCTTGGTATAATAGCGGGCATACCCTTAGGCAAGTGGCTGGTAGATTCTATAGGTAATACTTTTAATACCGATATCTACACTTTACAGGGGGTTGTTACAACTAAGGAAATAATTATCGCAATTAGTTTAACCATAATATTTATTATTTCGGCACAGCTTATGACCTATGTAAAGATTAAAAAATTAGATTTTATGCTAGCACTAAAAAGCAGGATTTCTTAGAGTGGGGGTTAAAATGAAGAAGAAAAAATATTTTATAGCAACAGGAGTAATAATAATTATTTTCATAATAGCTTCATTATTATTGGGAGGGCAGACTGACCAACTTGAAACATCTATAGTTAGACTGGGAAGTATTAAGAAAGCCTTAGAAGAAACCGGTACCATATTTTCAAAAAGAGTTAATACCTTTTATTCGGATATGAGCCAAAGAGTTGATACTCTTAATGTTTCTGTGGGAGATAGGGTAAAAAAGGGTGACATAATTTTAATTTATGAAAACAATTATGATTTGGAAAT
>JAQVRY010000110.1 GCA_028700795.1 Tissierellia bacterium
ATAAAAAAATTCTTCATCAATATAATGAAGAATTTTTGCATTGACAAACCTCATTTATGTCATTCTGAAAGAAGTGAAGGATCTCAGGTTAGGGCATCAGCATTCTAATTGTTCTTTTGCGATATATTCATTGTCTGCAAGTATTTTTAAAGCTTCATTTGTTTTAGCTTCGCTCACCAAAATAATCGGTCCTGTACATCCCATTCCGCTTTCAGCATAAACCCCTTTTCTCCACAACAATTTAACCGCATCTTCAAGGTCCATAATTTCAATACCCGATATTTGGGAAGTTACAACTTCCTTTGGAGGGGTAACAACTTCTGCTTCTTCGACCACGGACTTTTTAGATGCTTTTATTTCCGATAAAATTATATCCAAACCTGCTTTCTTAGCTTTATCGAACTCTTCTTTGGCAACTTGCAGGCATTTGCCTTTAATTAGCTCTCCTGCAAACCTTATGGCTCCTTCAATCAATGGAGCACCTGAAGCTCTTGAAATAATTAGTATCAGTTTGTTGAAGTTTTCTCCAATGCCGGGACCATATCCATAACCCAATGATTCATAACTACCTCCCGTAGTATAGGAAGAGAATATTTTAATCATCAGATTGCCTGTTAGAGAATCCATAACCATAACATCAGCTGAGGCTGTTAATAGGTCATTACCTCTCATAACAGCTCCTCCATCTGCTCTTTTTGATTCTGCAAACTCTATGTCATAACCGTTATCTTTTAGCTTGTTTAGTGCAATTTCCGTTTGCCTTGCACCATCTATATTTAAAATTCCCACTGTAGGATTTTTAATTCCACATGCTCTTGCAGTAATTATCCCATAAATGGCATTCTTAACCATTCCTTCAACTTTATCAGTTGATGAAGTTCCTGTTGTTGTTGCTATAAACATTTCTTTTCCTTTACCCGGTGTAACAATTCTTCCTACAGTTGAAACACCTATTGGAAACGGATAGTGCATAGTAACAGCTGCATCTACCTTTCCCAAGTCCAGCAATTCTTCCATCTTTTTATGAGCGTTGTCCTCTGAATCTACAAGCTCAATATTAACACCTTCATATTGTTTTGTTCCTATAACAATTGGTTCGATGCCAAATTTTGCAGCGCTTTCAGCAGCTTTAAACACTTCTTCTTCTCCGTGTTCGCTTCCTGTTGCAGTAACTAAGATTTTTGGCTTTTGACCATATTCTCCACTAATTAAGGTGTCTGCCAATTGGTTAAAAACTTTTCCTATTGTTTGTTTTACTAATTTTTCAGACATATCTTCACTCCTGCTCACTTAACAGATTTGAAGCGAAATCCTTTAATGCGTTAGCAATTAAATTCTTTATCTGTTCCTCAGAAATTGCGGACGTTTTTTTCTGACCTCCTTTATTTGCTTCAATAATAAAGGATACTCCATCAAATAAATTAGTCATTCTTCCAAGAAATAAGCTTCCTTTACCAACTATCATGGCGTTTTTAATTTTACCGGAAAGTATATCTTCCCTGCAAAAACCAAGGTATGGAACACCTGAAGGTATGTGCCCTTGGGTAGGAGCCCAGCCCGTCATACCATGCTTAACCGTAAAATCAGCCAATTCTTTTCTGTCTATATCTCCGCGTTTTACTGCCAATGCACCAATCATTTTATAATTTGCCAAAGGAACATCTCCTGCTCCTGCAGGTTTTGTAACTTCAGGATTCTGCATTTCTACAGAATATTTATCAATGTCTGTTATTTTCATTCCTGCTTTATCTAATGAAGATACTAATGATGTTATAACTGCCTGAGGAGATGAGCCTGTTCCAACAGTGTGTCTTCCTACAAGATCAAGGTTAATTTCCGGATTTACTCCGTCATTTTCGCCTATCAATACAGCAAATCCACCAATACAATCTTCCAAAATCGGGAATCCTTTTTTAATATGGTCCTTACCGTTCATACCTAATTTTGCAGTACTTCCCCCTGCAGATACAACAACTTTCTTGTAAACTCCTGCCTTTACCAATGCAGCAGCTTCAATTAATGCATGTGTAGGAGCTGCACAAAAACCTCTTGTATCTGAACCGGTAGCATTAACAAATCCTGCTACTTCAGCACATGCCTTTGCAAAGTTTCCTCCGCCTCTTTGGTTCATATCACCGCATGCTTCTTCGCTGCATTCAACAACATATTCTATTTCTTCTTTGTTTATATTGTTTTTACTTACAAGATTTAATAAAGCAAGAACATTTGAAGCTTTTGACACAAGATTTTCAAACATTACATGTCCACTTAAATTAAGGTCTATATCATGTGCTCTTTTCACACATCCTACTAACTCTCCATTATTATATATAGGCTCAGCATGTTCTTCATCCACATATTTTTTTATTGTATCAAACTCTTCTCCTTCTTTGATTCTTCCCAATAAACCTTCATCAAAAAGAGGATGTACCATAAGTTTTGCTTTAGTATCGAAAACGAATTGTTTTTCAAGTTTAACTAAGTCAAATACATCACAAATTTGCATAAGAACAATAAATTCCTCTTGAGGCATTATTTCTCCAAATTTACCTTCTCTTGTTGCACCATCCTTCGGTTTGTCAAACCAAGGCATTTCATATTTACTTAATTCGTCCGGTGTAATATTTCCTATATATGTTTGATTAGGCAAATATCCTACGACTTGTTCAAAAGTTCTCAGATGATTTTTTATTTCCTTTAAATACTCAGAATTTGGATTTACCGTTCTTTCGGTTGTCTGCGTCGTACCGTTATGAATAACCATATCCGGTGCAAAAACCATTATGTAACTGCTTCCCAAAATTACACTGTTCATAAATAACCTCCTTTTATAGAATTTTCCAATGTTTCATACTTCCATCTTACTTAATAAATAGTTACGTATTCAAAATTTGCTTCGCAGTTTCTACGAAGCAAATTTTGAATGTTATTTTCGGTGTTACATAACGGGGAATAATAGAGGTGTGTCCTCTTTCCTTTTAAAGGTATTTAGAGAATTCTTCTCTTATTGCAGTCATTTCACTAATTATGTCATCAACATCCAATACCATTTCCATCATACCCACTTGTTCATCATAAACTGATTCATCAACTATATCTTTAATTTCCGGTTCACATATATGAAATACACTGAGTCCCAACTGAACTCCTGTCAATGGACCTGCAAAAGTAGGGTCGCCGTTTGTTACGGTTTCTGCAGCAAGACCTGCTGCTTCGCCTTCTGCTGCTCCAAGTATAACTACCACATTTTCAGCACCATACTTTTCAGCAAATTCTTTAACCCTTTTTTGATTTTCCAAATCCATTGCACCTGCGCTAGTTCAGACAAAGCACTCTGTCGATGAGAATACAACTTCACCGCCGGCAGTCTTTACACATTCTTCAATTGCCTGACCGGGTATTCCATCTCTGTCGCCTATTATAATAATTTTCTTGTTTTCTAATAAGCTCATAATTTCCTCCTGTTATTAATTTCTGTTTATTTTTATTTATTGATTGTATATTCGTGGACATTCCTCCACATACCTCTTAAATATATTTTTTAATCATTGCTTCTATATTTTCAGGAGTTGCATCATCTTTAACCAATTCTTCAATCTTTTCTCCATCCTTATATATTGCAATTACAGGTAACCCTAATACCTTCTGTCCAATAGCAACCCTTCTTGCTTTGGTGGTATTTAGTTTTGTGAATTTTAACTTATCGCCATATTTTTCTGACAAAGCCACTACATGTGGCATCAAAGCTTCACACGGAGCGCATCCGTCTCCGAAAAAGTCAACAAAAATGTAACCTTCTCCTTGTAATACCTCAGCTTCAAAGTTTGTTTTATCTAGCATTAACATATTATACCTCCTAAAGCGTTTCTACGTATTTTTCAGCCTGTACTGCAGCTATTGCTCCGTCAGCTGCCGCAGTTACTACCTGCCTTAAGCTTTTAACTCGGATGTCACCGGCTGCATAAACACCTTCAATATTTGTTTTCATATTCTCATCGGTTACAAGATACCCTTTTTCAATATCTAAAATACCTTCAAATATTTTAGTTTTTGGTTCGTAACCAATGAATACAAAAATTCCAAATGTCATATCATCTTCATCGGCAACTAATTCTGTCAATTCCTTAGTTTTAACATTTTCTATAACCATTGAATTAACAATTCCATCACCTTTAATTTCTTTTACTACTGAATCCCAAATAAAATGAACCTTGGGATTGGCTTCCGCTTTTGCTCGAATTGACTTAGCAGCTCTAAGCTCATCTCTTCTGTGAATTATCGATACCTTTCGTGCAAATTTCGTCAAGTACAGCGCCTCTTCAACAGCTGTATCGCCGCCGCCGACTACAAATACTTCAAAATCTTCAAAAAAAGCAGCATCACAAGTTGCGCAGTATGAGACACCTTTGCCTGTGAATGTTTTTTCTCCCGGACATCCAATGGGTTTTGATGTAGCACCATTTGCTATTATTACTGTTTTACCTTTGTATTCGCCTTTTTTGCCGATAAGAACTTTTTCTTTGCCCTCAAGCTTCACTTCCACAATTTCATCATACACTTTTTCAGCTCCAAAATGTTTAGCCTGGTCAGACATTCTATCAACTAATGTAGGTCCTGATTCTCCTTCTAAACAACCCGGATAATTTTCAACCTCTGATGTGAGAACAATTTGCCCTCCATCTTTTTCTTTTTCAATAATTAATGTACTAAGTCTTGCTCTTCCCGCATAAATCCCGGCTGATAATCCTGCAGGACCGGCTCCAATAATCAATACATCATATACTTTACTCATATTCCACCTCTTTTCTGCCTAA
>JAQVRY010000111.1 GCA_028700795.1 Tissierellia bacterium
GGTTAAAATGAGAGTCCTATCACTAATATTGGTACTTCAGATGGCATTTAGTATGATGCCAGTGCAAGCCCTCGCAGAATCATCTTTTTATGAAATACAATATGAGCAACTTCTGAAGGAGGAATTGAGAAAGGCAGTAGATGAAACACAATATCCCAACGGCGTATTTGAGTTTTTGGTACCCAGTATGAATACCTCTGAAAACCTTTCCTCAGTTGAGTTTGCAATAGTTAGAAAAGGTGGAACCGAAGGAAAAGCCAGTGTTACTTTTAAAGCAATTGACGTTACTGCAAAATATGGTGATGATTATACAATAAGTGTTCAAAAGGGTCTATTCCCAATTACTCTGCCTAATAATCCGGATTCAAAACCTTTAATAGAGAGTTTTGAAGATATTGAAAATGCATCCGTCACAACAGGTTCAAGCATAATAAATGAGAGAAGTCAGCCTACAACAGGCTCCGGTATCCAATATGAAGAACTACCTACACCTCAGCTTAAAGTAGGTGGCAGCGGCCTGCGTGCAGCAAGAGATACTTTTACCGGAACAGTTTCTGAACGTGCTACATGGCGTGAGGCTGACCAAGACACAATAAATAAAGCACTTATCGCACAAAATGAAATGTATGATGAAATGCCCGGAATTACATATACATTTAACTTTGAAGATGGAGAGTACATTAAAAAAATAAGGTTTAATACAATTGATGATACTATTTCCGAGGATGATGAGCAGGTATTATTTGTACTTTTAAACCCGGTAGGAGCTTCTTTAGGTGAAACCATAAATGCATATATGAATATTGAAGATAATGAGGAAAAGGAAAAAGTTGTCTTTGAAATGGCGGAAGAGCAAATTATAGTGGACAGGCTCAATGGCTACGTCGAGGTTAAAGTAAGACGTACAGCAGGTCTTCACAGGTATGGTTTTATACAGTTAGGTACAGCAGCTCTTACTGCAAAGCCTAATATTGACTATGAACCCTTATCCACACAGTTAAATTTTGTGCCTGGTCAAGAAACTCAGACTGTAAGAATTCCATTGCTTGAGGGAATAAGTAACGAAGAGATACAGTTTATTGTAAAGTTAGATCCTGAGAGTCCTAATATATTTGAAGGCGGAAAAACTAAGACACTAATTACAATAAAGGCAAAACCAGCATACCTTATGCAAACAGTGAACACACAGCCGGAAAGTTTAAATCACTTAAAGTCTCATAGGTCTATTAATATTTACTTAAAAAGCTTAGAATCAGATGAGGATGCATGTATTAAACCAAGGATATGGAAATCTGCAGAAATATACGAAGAAGGTCCTGCACAATACGTGGGAACACTTGAGTTCTCTTATGGACCAGATTCCACATTAGGAGAATTTGCTGAATGGGATTATGCTCGTTTTAGACCGAAAATTTCTGATAAATTTGCCGAAAGTTATGATTACGGCCTTGTATATTTGTGGGGATATAAAATAGAAAGAAAGGGAGGGCTTTCAGGAGATAGGTATTATTCTGTTGCGTCAGAATATTTGGAAGTTGGAGAGCTGCTCAATAATCAGCTTAAAGATTATAATGGAAGAACAATTCCTTTAAGCGAAGTTTTGATGGAAGGTAATTCTATTGCAGTCTTGCCTGTATACAAACAAAGAACTTCCTTCGTACAAATTAATTTTGATCCTTCCAAGGGAGGCATGGATAATAACAGTTTTTCAAATGGACAGATAATAAAAGTCGGCATGATGGATACGATTGAGTTTAGAGCATTTGCTAATGGCGGCAATACGGTCTCCGGCTATGAGCAAGTTCATTCCTACATGTATTATGATTATATCAGCAGGGCTCCGGATAATTATATGGAGCGGGATTATAATAAACAAAAGACAGAAGATGTAGAAATACTTTTTGGCGACAGTTATAAGGGTCGTTTTTATCGAGCCGACATGTTTTGGAACTACGAAGAAATGACGACTAATCCGGTTCTACCGGGAGAGATGAACTATAAACCCGTGGCGACATTTTCAAAAGTAAGTGTACGTTATGGCACATCTTCCCTAACAGTAAAGGCTGATCCCACATATGGAGATAGGGATAAAGGTAGTGTAGCCTACTTTCCTGATGAAGGAATTGCTCAAGCAGGAAACAGTGAAAACCCTATGGTTATTTCTCCGGTAGAGCGCAATAAGCTGTATATTATTTCAGGAGTGCCTGATAAAGGATACAGAATGATTTGGAAAGACTGGACAGGAGATATAAATGGTGATGGATATCTTGATAAAGAAGAAGTGGACAGGTTTGGAAAATATGAGGGTATGTTTGACAGAAAAACAGTTGCCGGCAACTTTTTCACCTATGTACCGGCTTATGACCATCCTCTTATTTATTATGGCTTTGAGCCAATAGGCTCCGGTGGAGCGGAAGGAAAAGTATCCGGCAGGATCCTATTGAAGGGAAAAAGCATCTTAAATGATAAGGAGGAAGATAAACCTTTAGCAGGTGTTTCTTTGAATATAAATGGACATTCAATTTCCACTGATGAAAACGGCGAATTTGAAATAATACATTCGGATTTTAAGTCCAATCAATATCAAAATATCATTATAACCTACAAGGAAATAAAATATATGGGACATATAAATGTTAATGCATTTTCTAATATTGTAATAGATGAATATGATACATTTGTACCCTATAACTTTGAAGCATATAATTTTAGCAATGGTAATAAAATAGATTTCCGGACTATTGACAACAGGGACGAAGAATATAGCTTTGTATTTAATGTGAAATCTCGCAAACAAGGAATTTCAGCAGCAAAGGCTCTTATAAGATTCTATTCGAAAGAAGGCATAGAGAGGCTTGATTCAAGCATTGAAGTTGAACCAAAAAGTGGTATATTTGCCTTCAAGTTTAATCCTTCATCACTTGATATAGTACCGGGAGACACCATGACTGTCCAGTTAATAGACCAGAACGGACTTGAATAT
The DNA here is from genome assembly GCA_028700795.1 of Tissierellia bacterium. GTDB lineage: Bacteria > Bacillota > Clostridia > Tissierellales > Sedimentibacteraceae > Sedimentibacter. The sequence goes on from JAQVRY010000111.1 coordinate 2,984, forward strand.
ATGGAACATAATGCAGGCTTTTTCTTTAAGAAGAACCTAAACACTTTTTCCCTTCTATCATCATTTGAATCACCCGCAAAAGACGCAGTGGATCTTATTGGACAGCTTGATGCATCTTTTGATTTGGGACTTGCAGGCAAAATTGATGATTATATGGACAAGACCGGTAAGGATGGAACAGAGTGGACTATAACATTCGGTTTTAGCAAGGATTGGGAGAAAAGCCTTTCAGACGGCAGCAAGGTTGATAAAAAAGAAGATGGAAGCGGTTCTGACAATGCTGCGGCAGAAGAATTAAAGGAAGCTGCTAAAAGTAAAGATACCGGTAAAATAAGCGACAAGGTTGAAAAATCAGTTGATAAAAACAATGATAAAAAGAAGACATCAAGTATTACATCTGACATAAAATTTGGAATTTCCACCTCCTTATTTCTTCGAATGACAGTGAACCAAGACCCTGCATCGCCGAGGTACGGAGAGGCATATTTCAATGAAATGATTATGTCTGCTACCTTTACGGGAGAGTATGACAAAAAGGTTGAAAGAATGACCCCTATTGGAGTAACACTTTTTGTAGGTATAAACTTTAAAGGCGGAGTAACGGGTATGATTGTCATTGAAAAGTATGACGAGAATTTCTATTTCAATGAAGAGGGTGATATTGATTTTTCTAAGGCAGGTACCAGCAATTTAGACAGGGATTTTACCATATATGGAAAACTTATGGTTAAACCTTCTATAACATTGTATGCAGGTGCTAAAATAACCGGTGCAAATGTGACGCTTAAAGGTACTGCAGCTTTTGACCTAAACTTTATAACAACAGGCTCAGGAAGCGGAAAGGTCAGGTTAAGCAGTGAATTAACGCTTAAAATTCTACTTTTTGAATATTCATGGGATATTGCCGGCAAAGAGTGGGATTTATTCAGTTATAGTAAATCCGGATATTTAGGCATGGATGATTTTATAGATGCAAGTATCTTGTATGAAAGTGCTGAAAATTATAATATTATGCCAAGAGATTATTTATTAAACAGGCGACAATGGCAAAATGACAATGACTTACTTATGAGTGCATACGGATTAGAAACTATAGCTCAAAATGAGTATGTACTTCAAACAGGAATTTATCCATATCCATACACCCTTCTTGCAACAATAGGAGAAGATAGTTATCTGTTAATATTTTTGGATGATGACATAAGTCACAATGACAGAAACAAAACACAATTGTATTATTCAATTTATGACGGAAACTCATGGAGCATTCCTCAAAAGGTTGATGATGATGGCACACCGGATGGACTTCCATGGTTATACGATATAGGAGATAAGGTATTAGTGGCATGGTCAAGCTCAGTATCAGAAATAAAGCCTGATGACACAGTAATGAGCGTTCTAAATAACCGTAATATAAAATCGAGATTTTTCTATAAAGAGGATAAAAGCTTTGGAGATGTTCAGGAGGTTACTCAACATACAAAAGATGATACTTATGCCGATACAGAGCCTTATATAGCATATTGGAAGGATGATTCAGGTAAAGAAAACCTGATGATTACTTATAAGAAATCTGATTACATGGCAACATCAGGTACCGGCGATGACAATGCAGTAGTGGGGGATATTATCAATCCATATTATTTCACCTCTGCCTATCGTTTCTATGATTTTGATAGAAAGGTGTGGGATGACAGAGCAGAAGGTGGCGAGATGCCAGGTATGTTTTATGGGCAGGGTTTCATAGACTTAAGCGAATACGTTTACGTAGATGA
>JAQVRY010000001.1:0-16109 GCA_028700795.1 Tissierellia bacterium
ACATGCCATCAATACATATTTCATTGTATTATCATTTTAATATATTATGATAATTTGATGACAAATCTTTCAATTAATTAGAACATTATAAACAAGTAACTGATTATTGTCAAGATTTTTGTTGATTTAAACTGTTAATCGTCATTTATGATATAAATATCAACGTAATTATCTAAAATCTTATACAATTCCTCTATACCGGTAATCTTATTTATGCTGTTTCTAATTCGTGAAGAATTTTCCATGCCTTTTATATACCATGCCGCAAACTTACGCATTTCCAAAATTGCAATCTTTTCGTTCAATTCATCTGTCAACAAACAAGCATGCCTTTTAATCATATTAATCTTATCAAATGGTGTAGGTATATAAAACTCAGTATCATTGTTTAAAATCCTGCCTGTATTCATAATCAGCCATGGATTACCCAAGATACCTCTGCCTATCATTACTGCATCGCAATTTGTTTCTTCAATCATTTTAACTGCATCATAAGGACTGTATATATCACCATTCCCTACAACAGGAATACTAACGCTTTTTTTCACTTCATTTATTATTCTATAATCTGCCTTACCTGAATAATACTGCTCTCTGGTTCTTCCGTGAACAGTCACCATGTCTAACCCGTTAAACTCTAAATTCTTTGTAAATTCTACGGCATTTATAGAGTCGGTACTCCAGCCTGACCTGATTTTAGCTGTAACAGGTTTGTTTGATACACGTTTTATCCTATTTATAATTTTACCGGCTAATTCAGGTTCTTTCATAAGAAAACAACCGTCTTTGTTTTTAACAATCTTTGGTGCAGGACAGCCCATATTAACATCTATAATATCTACATCGTTTTTGTTATTGATATATTTTTCAACAACGTATGACATTATATCCGGGTCGCTTCCAAAAATTTGCATTGATACAGGTCTGTTTTTTTCATTTATCTTCATCAGCTCTTCTGTTTTTCTGTCTTGATAATATAGTCCTTTTGCACTAATCATTTCAGTATGTACAAGACCTGCTCCCATTTCTTTGCAAATAGTTCTGTATGTTATATCTGTTATGCCTGCCATAGGGGCAAGCACAACATTGGTATTTAATTCAATATTTCCTATCTTAAGTTTCTTCATATTGTATTATTGTATCTCCCGGGCTTAAAAATTCTTCTTCACCTTTTTCATTGATTACGGCAAGCCATCCATCACTGTCAATATTCTTAGCAACAACTTCTCTTACCTTTTTTCTGCCCCTCTTGATTACTCCAACTTCCTTATTATAAAACAGTAAGTTTTTATTATATATTTCAACGGAATGAAAAGCCTTTCCAGTATTAATCATTTCATCATAATGATATTCAATTTTGTTTAATATTGTTGCTATAAGAAGTTCTCTTTCTACATCTTCACCTTTCTCAAGCTTTACAGAAGTTGTTTTTAAATTTTTAATATTTTCTTCCATATTGACATTTATATTTAAAGATAATATTATGCCCGCTCCTTTGCCTATAATATCACTTTTTACAGATGCTATTTTATTATCATTTATTAAAATGTCGTTAGGCCATCTTATTCTGCAATCCAAGTTATATAGCTCCTCTATGGAGCTCAATATGGAAGAGCACCCAACCACATCTGTTATGGGCAGCAGATAATTATTATTTACAGATTTTAAAATAATACTTAAATAAATATTTTTATCAGGGAAACAAAACCATTCATTTCCGAATCTTGAGACGCATTCAGATTGGTTTTCGGATAATACAACTGTTCCGTCAGGACATGTAGCAAATACATTTTTAGCTTTTGCAAATGTTGAATTCAAATTGTCGTATTGTATAATTGACTGACCAATTATATTTGTATTTAAATAACTGCTGATGCTGTTTAAATCATACATTAAAATCCCCCAATTATTTTTATAAAATTGATAAAATATCTTCTATATTTAATAGAAGTTCCTTCACATCTTTTAGAGTTAAATCTGCCATGTGCGCAATTCTAAATGTTTTTTCTTTTAAATTACCATAGCCGTTTGAAATGACAAAACCTCTTTTGCCCAATTCTTCGTTTAGTCCTTTGACGCTAATATTCTGAGTATTGTCCACTGTGGTAAGCGTAACGGAAGCATATTTTTCATCAGCAAATAATGCAAAATTCCTTTTTGCCCAGCTTCTTGTGTATTCAGCCATAACTAAATGTCTGTCAAACCTGTTTTGAAGTCCTTCCTTCATTATTAGCTCCAATTGATAATTCAAAGCAAACATCAATGATAAATTTGGCGTTGACGGATACTGATAGTCCTTCTCTTTGATTGTATCATACAATTGTACTAAATCTAAGTAATATCCCCTGTTTTTAACATTTCTTGCTTTTTCCACAGCCCTCTCGGATATGGTGCACACAGAAAGTCCCGGAGGCAGCCCCAATGCTTTTTGCGAAGATGTTATACAGATATCTATTCCAAGTTTATCTGTCTCAATTTTTACTCCTCCGGCAGAGCTGACTGCATCAACACAGAAAATTACATCCGGATATTTTTTTATAACCTTACTTATTTCATCAAGGGGATTCATCACTCCTGTTGACGTTTCATTGTGAGTTATTGTGACTAAATCATACTTGCCTGTTGACAATACCTCATCAACCATTTCAGGAGTAGTTATGCTGCCTAATTCAGATTGGAACAAATCAGCATTGACACCATTAGAAACAGCCATTTCATGCCACCTGTCACCAAAGGAGCCTATTGAAAACATTGCAGCACTTTCTTTGGTACAGCATCGCACTGCAGCCTCCATCAGCCCTGTGCCTGAGGATGTTGATAATAATATTTCATTTTCCGTATAAAACAACTTTTTAAAATTGTTAGTAATATTCCTTTGTAGGTTAGATGCATCCTTGCTCCTATGACCAATCATAGGAGTTGCCATTTTACTTAGTACATCTTCCTTTACTTCTATGGGGCCTGGAATAAATAGTTTTTTATGCATAGCTTCCTCCTATTCAATGCAATAATCAATTTCTTTCTACATTTATATAACTTTATTAATTTTATGTCAAGCAATAATTTTATGTAATTATTACGAAAACGTAATTGTTTATTGGTTGGAATGTTAACAGTTTGATATTGACACGACTTGTGTATTAGTGTACTATTTAACTATTATACTAATACACAAAAGAAGGTGATAAGTTGGATTTCAACAACAATATACCAATATATTTGCAGGTAATAGAACGAATCAAGCAAGACATCGTTTCAGGAAAGCTTAAACCCGGAGATAAAATGCCGTCTTCAAGAGAGTATTCAAATGAATTGGGAATAAATTTCAATACTGTTGCACGAGTATACAAGGAGTTGGAAATGGAAGAAATAGTATTTACCAAAAGAGGTTTGGGAACATTCATAACAGAGTCTGACAAACAAATCGAAAGTTTAAGATATACAATGGCTAAAAACCAGATTACTACATTCATAGAAGGAATGAAGCAATTAGGGTACACCAAGGAAGATATGATTAGATTTATAGAAAAGGAAAATAACCATACAGAAAGGAATGAATAAATTGAGCCAATTAAAAATAACTGAGCTAACAAAAAAATATTACAATAAAATTGCACTGAGAAATGTTACGCTGAACTTTGAACAGGGTAAAATCTACGGTCTGTTAGGACCGAACGGAAGCGGCAAAACTACACTTATGAAAGTTGTAGCAGGTCTTCATAAGCAGACAAGCGGCAATGTATTTATAAATGACGAGGAATTGTCCTACAAGACCAAGGCTTATGTTTCATACATGCCTACAGAAAACTATCTATATGGCTCCTTTAAGGTAGTTGATATATTAAAATTTTATAAGGATATGTATGAAGATTTCAGGTATGATTATGCTGTAAGTCTTCTAAATGAAATAAAAGTAAATATGGGTAATAAGGTTTCCAATTTGTCATCAGGAGAAATCGGAAAGCTGAAAACTGTCATAGCATTGTCAAGGGATGCAGAAATATATATGCTTGATGAACCTTTAAACGGTGTTGATGTTTTATCAAGAGATACAATAATGGATATAATTACAAAATCCCACAGCGAAAATAAAATAATTGTAATTTCAACACATTTAGTTAGTGAAATTGAAAAAATACTTGATACCGTTATTTTCTTGAATGAAGGTACGGTAGAAATTTTCGGTGATGCAGAAGAATTGAGACAAGAAAGGCAATTGTCAGTGGAAGGAATATATAAGGAGGTATTCAGAAATGCTTAATTTAATAAAGTATGAGTTTATAAGAAAGTATAGATTGGTTTTTATGATACTGATTACAATACTTGCATTGAATTTATTCTTACTCACAAGAGGTGTCGGGGGAAGTATGCTATTTCTTGTTTTATCACCAATAGTGTTATATGTTTTTTACTTGGCAGACATTATAAGAATGTACAGCGATGACCTTAATAAAAAAACCGGCTACATGCTTTTCATGACACCTAACAGCGGATATAAAATCATATCGTCAAAACTGTTGACTGCAATATTAGAAGGTTTTGGATTATTATTAATTTATTTCTTGTTTATTATAGTCAATAGTATTTACATTATTATATCAATAGGTGAAGTTGTTGATTTTCGTCGTATTTTAAGTTCAATTAACAACATACTTTCAGGCAGTCTGGGTTATAGTTTCAACTTAATATATTTATTTATAACCTTATTTTCGATTCTGGTATTTATTATAGCTTTTATCACAACTGCGTACACTGCCATGACCATTAGAAAAAGTTTGTTTTCTGAAATTAAATTTGGAGGACTGATAAGCTTCATAATATTTTTATTAATTAACTGGATAACTACATATGTATCAAGCTGGTTGTACGGTTTATTAAGCAATATATCTCCATATTATGAATCTATGGACATTATATTAAGCACTGGGAGGTTTAATCAGGAAACATTAATAATGATTTTACTCCCTATGATTTCTGTTGCAATTATTCAAACAATTACATTGACCGGATTTTCAGGCTACCTTTTAGAAAAGAAAATAAATTTATAAAAGAGGAGGAAAAATGAGAAAAGTTATATGTTTATTGCTATTAATAATGGTTTTGTCCACAGGCTGCTCTTCATTATATAAAGTTGATGAAGACAAAGTAAAAGACGTTTCAGATATAATAACAGAAAAATTAATTAACACTGTTGGACAGGAAAAAGCTGAAAAAAAAGCATCTCACACAATTGCATCAACAGATAAAAACGCTTTTAGCCTGATAAGCTCTGTGGGAGATATAAGTATTATAACGCATCAATCTGACGACACAATAATAAATATAAATATTAACTCAAAAGGAGGCTCAAAGGAAAAAGCTGAAGAAATAATTGAAAACTACACATACACACTCAATGCCGAAAATAATGTGATTAATGTGGATACTTCATTTGATGAGCCCTTAAGCGGCGTCAATCTGTCAGTTGACTTAATTATATATATCCCTTCTGCTATTGAGGATATAAAAGTTTTAACAAATGTAGGCGATGTCCACCTTAGCGAAGTTTCAGGCAACATTCAAATAGACAACAATGTAGGTAAAATCTTTGTAGATAAATCAGAAGGTTTATATAATATAAAGGTTGATGTTGGTGAAATTATTCTTAAAGACTGCATAGCAATCAGGAATTCTGAATTTAAAACAAATACAGGAGAAATAGAAATTACCTTAAGGGACATATCAAAAGCAGTGAGCATTATAGCAGAAACAGGAGTAGGTAATATTGAAATGTCACTTGAAGGTGATGCAGGATACCATGCTACTATTAATGAATTCATGAAAAATGAAAGAATAGAAACAAAAAATGACCAAGGTACAAACATTAATCTAACCACAGGTGTTGGGGAAATAGATTTTAATAACTAATCAAATCTTTGACCAGAGACATTCCTTTTAGAATGTCCTTTTTCTGTTACTTTTTGTTTAAACTTGTCTGAATGTAGGTATAAAGTAACTAATACAAATAAATAAATAAACCTTTATGTATTTTCATTTTTATTGTATAATTAATATATAGAAGATTACATTTACAGGTAGGAAAAAATAGTCTAAGGCGGAGCAATTATGAACACTAATAACCCATTTCCGGTTTACTTATTCCATCAAGGTACAAACTATTATTCATATAATTTTTTAGGCTCGCATATCATAGAAAATACAGGCACTGTTTTTAGAGTCTGGGCACCCAATGCAAAACAGGTGCATCTTGCAGGCAATTTTTCTAATTGGCAGAAAAACTCAGATTTTGAAATGAAAAGACTTCCTGATAGCGGTATATGGGAACTTTTTGTTCTCGGTTTAAATGAAGGTGAGCTGTATAAATATATAATTACTTCAGCTGACGATGCAAATATTTACAAGGCAGACCCCTTTGCATTTTCTTCGCAAACTAAAATGGAAACAGCATCAATAGTTTACAATATTAACAAATACAATTGGCATGATTCAAATTGGATTGAATACAAAAAAGGAATTAACTTATATGAAACTCCCATAAATATTTACGAAGTTAACTTATCCTCTTGGAAGCGTAAAGAAAATGGGGATTTTTACACATACAGAGAAATAGCACCTCTGCTGATAGCTCATGTTAAAGAGCATTACTATACTCATATAGAGCTTATGCCCATTATGGAGTACCCCTTTGACGACTCCTGGGGCTATCAGGTTACGGGCTACTATGCTCCAACCAAGCGCTTTGGTGTGCCTGATGATTTAAAATACTTCATTGACCAATGCCATCAAAATGGAATCGGGGTTATTATTGACTGGGTGCCAGCTCATTTCCCAAAAGATGAACACGGATTATATAAATTTGACGGTGATTATCTTTACGAGTACAAGGATAGTCAAAAACGAGAAATTAAAAGCTGGGGAACCCATAAATTTGATTTTGGAAAGACTGAAGTTCAATCATTTTTAATATCGAACGCTGTATTCTGGTTAGATGTTTATCATGCTGACGGTTTGAGGGTTGATGCGGTAAGTTCAATGCTGTACTTGGATTATGATAAAAAGGATGGTGAATGGACTCCAAATATATATGGAGGTAATGAAAATCTTGAAGCAATTGCTTTTTTGAAGAAGCTTAATGAAGCCATATTTAAAAATTACCATAATACCATGATGATAGCAGAAGAATCCACAGCCTGGCCAATGGTTACAAAACCCACTTATTTAGGCGGACTGGGTTTTAATTTTAAGTGGAACATGGGCTGGATGAACGATATGATTGAGTATATGGAAACTGACCCGTTTTTCAGAAAATATAAGCATAAAAACATAACCTTTTCACTGCATTATGCTTTCAGTGAAAACTATATACTTCCTTTGTCTCATGATGAGGTTGTGCATGGCAAGAAATCCATGCTAAACAAAATGCCGGGACCTTATGAGGAAAAGTTTGCAAATTTAAGAGCTCTTTTAGGCTATATGATGGCTCATCCGGGGAAAAAACTCAACTTTATGGGATTTGAAATAGGACAATTTACGGAATGGGATTTTAACAAGGAAATTGAATGGTTTATGACCGATTATGAATACCATGGAAAATTAAATACATATGTTAAAGAATTGAATGAATTTTATCTTACGCAGTCTGAACTTTGGGAAGTGGATTATTCCTGGAACGGGTTTAAATGGATTTCCAATGATGATTTTGAGCAAAATATTATTGCATTTAAGCGAATAAATAAGAATGGTGATGAATTAATTGCCGTGGTTAATTTTTCTCCCACAGAAAGACACGACTATTTAATTGGTGCGGAAGAGGGCATTTACACTGAAGTTTTTAATTCAAATGATGAAAAGTTTGGAGGGACAGGCACCGGAAATAAGGATGGATTAATATCATCCCAAGGATTGGTACACGGATATGCATCTTTTATATCATTGACTCTGCCGCCCCTTTCAATAATATTTATAAAAAAGGAGAACAATAATATAAACAAAAAGGGAGGTAGAATTTATGAAATTAGCTAAAAAAGAATGTGTTGCCATGCTTCTTGCAGGAGGGCAAGGCAGCAGATTGGGTGCATTAACAACTAAAATTGCAAAACCTTCTGTACCATTTGGAGGCAAATACAGAATAATTGATTTTGCCTTGTCCAATTGCACCAACTCAGGCATTGATACCATAGGTGTTTTGACACAATATCAACCATTAACTCTAAATTCATATATCGGTGACGGGAAATCATGGGATTTGGACAGAATGCATGGGGGAATTCAAATACTGCCTCCATACCAAAGAGTAGCTGACTCAGAGTGGTACTTGGGAACAGCTAATTCAATTTACCAAAATTTAGATTTCATAGATCAGTACGATCCTGAATATGTGCTTATTTTATCCGGTGACCATATTTATAAAATGGATTATTCATTAATGATTGACTATCATAAGGAAATGGATGCTGATTGTACCATATCGGTAATAGATGTTCCCATAAAGGAAGCTTCCCGTTTCGGAATTTTAAGCTCTGATGAAAGCGGAAAAATAATTGATTTTGAAGAGAAGCCAAAAAGGCCGAAAAGCACTCAGGCATCCATGGGTATATATGTATTTAAATGGAGCAAGCTAAAGGAGTATCTTGAGATAGATGATAAAGATCCCGACTCATCAAACGACTTTGGCAAGAATGTTATTCCTTTAATGCTCCGCTCCGGTGAAAAAGTATATGCATATAAGTTTGAAGGGTATTGGAAGGATGTCGGTACCATTGATTCACTATGGCAGGCAAATATGGATCTTTTAGGTGAGAACGGCTTTGAATTATCTGATGAAAATTGGATAATTTATTCAAGGCATGCAGAAAAACCACCTCATTATACAGGCAAGGATGCTGTGATTAAAAATTCAATTGTTTCAGAGGGTGCGGCAATTTTTGGAACTGTAGAAAATTCAATAATATTTTCCGGAGTAAGTGTGGGAGAAAATGCTTTTGTAAAAGACTCCGTAATAATGGCTGATGTAGAAATAAATAAAAATTGTGTTATTAATTATTCCATAATAGATGAAATGGTAAAAATAGGAGCAGGATTAAAAATTGGAAGGCAAATGGGAAAAGACTCTGAGATTACGGTAATACCTCGGGAAAGTGTAATAAATAAAATGGGAGGTGTAATATGAATGCTTTAGCAATTATTTTTTCTGATATGCGAGATTGGAACATGACAGAATTAGCATCTCATCGCTCAGTTGCTGCAATACCTTTTGGTGGAAGGTACAGGCTTATAGATTTTCCACTCTCAAACATGGTTAATTCAGGCATCAATAAAGTATACTTAATAACAAGCAGCAACTACCGTTCATTAATGGAGCATGTAGGTTCCGGTAAAGATTGGGACTTGTCAAGAAAGAAGGGGGGCATACTTACGATTCCTCCTTATTCTGCAGGAGAAAATCACGGGCTTTATCAGGGAAGATTAGATGCTTTGAAAAGAGTCTTGGATTATATTAAATCTTCAAAAGAAAGCTATGTTGTTTTATCAGACTCTGATATGATTTATGATATTAATTATAATAAAGTAATAAAATACCATGAAGAAAAAAATTCGGATATTACTGCTGTTTACATTAAGACAGACATAAATAAATCTAATTCCATCCACAAAATATTATATGAATTTGATGAAGATGGAAGAGCTGATGATATATTAGTTTATCCGGTTACTACCGGGAATTACAATATAGGATTAAATACATGGGTAATGAACAAGGAATTTTTGGAGTCGCTTATTTATGATGCTATTGCAAGAAATTACAAGGATTTCAGTTTTGATGTTTTATCTGCCAGAGTTCATTCTTTAAGAATATACGGTTATGAATATACCGGATTTTTCGCTCATATTGACTCTCTGCAAAGCTATTACGAAAACAGTATGAGGCTGTTAAATATGGATACGCTGCAAAGTATTTTTTATTCAAATACAGGTCCTATATATACAAAAACTAAGGATTCAGCTCCTACTAAATATTGTGAGAATGCAGTTATTAAAAATTCATTGATTGCCAATGGCTGTATCATTGAGGGAACTGTCGAAAACTCAATACTTTTTAGAGATGTGAAGGTAGGCAAGAATGCAGTTGTTAAAAATTCAATTATCATGCAGCACGGAAGAATAGGTGATAATGCCAATATAAATTCAATAATAACCGACACATACACTTATGTGAACAAGGATAGAGTTTTGTTGGGATATTCTAACTGTCCCTTCTTTATTAAGAAAAATTCAGTTGTATAAGAGGTGAATATGTGAATAAATTAAAAGTATTATATGTTGCATCCGAAGCTGCTCCATTTATGGCAACCGGTGGACTTGGAGAAGTTGCGGGGTCATTGCCGAAAGCATTGGCTGAAAAGTATAAGAACAAAATAGATATAAGGATTATTCTTCCTTTATATCAAGGAATTGTGGATAGAAGTGAATTCGAATTCATAGGGAAAACATCTGTTCCTCTTGCCTGGAGGCAGCAATATTGTGGTATCTATAAAACCACATTAAATGATATTACATATTATTTTATAGACAATGAATATTATTTTAAACGAAGTGAATGCTACGGTCATTTTGATGATGCGGAAAGATTTGCATTTTTCTCTAAAGCGATATTATATATACTGCCTATGATAAAATTTATGCCTAACATTATTCATGCAAATGATTGGCAGACATCATTGGTTCCGATTTATTTAGCTACAAAATATTTTGGTTACGAAGGTTACAGAGATATAAAATCAATAATAACCATTCACAACATTGAGTATCAAGGGGTATTTGATTTAGCTATTTCGGAGGATGTATTTGATTTGCATGGAAAAGAAAAAGGTATAATTGAATTTAAAGGAGCAATAAATCTTTTGAAAGGTTCTTTAGAAACTGCTGATATCATCAGCACGGTCAGCGAAAGCTATTCAAAAGAAATATATGATGATTATTATGCTCACGGGCTGGCTGAAATTATTCAAAAAAATTCATATAAGATAAGAGGAATACTAAACGGTATAGATACTGAAAAATACAATCCTGAAGATGATGAAGAAATATTTGAAAATTACAGCGCTGAAAGCATTCAAAAGAAAAATTTAAATAAAAAAAATTTACAGTCATTATCCGGTCTTCCACAGGACAAAGATGTGCCTGTAATAGGTATAATATCAAGATTGGTTAAACATAAGGGATTCGACTTAATACAAAGCTCCATCGAAGAAATACTAAAGGAAAAAGTGCAGTTCATTATTCTTGGTAAGGGAGACAGGGGATATGAATTATACTTTAAATATTTGCAAGAAAGTTATCATGATAAAATATTCGTAAGAATCGGTTTTGATTCTGATTTTGCAAAAAAGATTTACTCAGGTGCAGATTTATTTCTAATGCCTTCAATAAGCGAGCCCTGCGGTATTGCTCAAATGATTTCTTCCCGTTACGGAACAGTTCCTATTGTTAGAGAGACCGGTGGACTTAAGGATTCAATAAAGGATGCAAGCCTTGGAAAAGGCAATGGTTTTACCTTCAGCGAGCAAACCCCTCAAGCGTTATGTGAAGCTGTTAAAAGGGCTCTGAAGGTTTTTGAAAATAAAGAAGACTGGGAGAAATTGGTTGAAACCGTTATGAAAGTAGATTTCAGTTGGAGAAAATCTGCTGAAAAGTATTTTGATATGTATAGCAGCTTAGCAAATATTGAGGAGAATAATAATGAAGGACTCTAAAATCGATGCAACACTCATTAATAGTTTAATCGATGAGGAAATTATTCGATATTGGAATACAGAGCCCGAAAAGGCCAATTTAAATCAACTTTACAGGGCATTTTCAATTGTAATAAGGGATTTGCTTTTGAGTAAAAGAAATAAATTTAAGAGAATGCAGAATGATAATAAACAAGTTTTCTATATATGCATGGAATTTCTTATAGGCAAATCTCTAAGAAATAACTTGTTTAATTTAGGTATTGAAGATGAAGCGAAAGAAGCACTGAAGAAATATAATATTACACCTGAAGAATTATATGCAATGGAAAGTGACCCGGGGTTAGGCAACGGAGGGCTTGGGAGGCTTGCTGCCTGTTTTATGGATTCCCTTGCTACACAAGACTATGCGGCAGTGGGGTTTTCAATTAAGTATGAATTCGGACTTTTCAAACAAAAAATAATTGATGGATGGCAGACGGAACTACCCGATGACTGGCTGACTACTTCAGATGTGTGGCTTATGCCCAGGACGGACGAAAGAGTCATTGTTAAGTTTGACGGCACAATAAGAGAAGAATGGACCCATGAAGGGCTGAAGATATACCATGATCGACCTACGGAAGTAGAAGCAATACCTTATGATGTTATGATTTCCGGTTATAACAGCAAAGGTGTCAGCCTCTTGAGGCTTTGGGAATCCCGAAGTTTAAACAGTATTGATATGAACTTATTTTCACAGGGAGATTACATAAGAGCCTTATCCGAAGATTCAATGGCAGAAGCAATATCAAAGGTATTGTATCCTGCAGACGACCATAATGAAGGTAAAATATTAAGACTTAAGCAGCAATATTTTTTAGTTTCTGCGTCAGCACAAAATATTGTTAAGTACCATATGAAAAAATATAATACATTGGATAACTTCATTGAAAAAAATGCAATTCATATAAACGATACACACCCTTCATTGATAATTCCTGAATTAATGCGTATTTTTATGGATGAATACGAATTACCATGGGAAAAGGCATGGAATATTGTAGTTAATACAGTATCCTACACAAATCACACGGTATTAAAGGAAGCGCTGGAAACATTCGACGAAAGTATCGTACGAACTAAGCTTCCAAGGATGTATATGATAATAAAAGAATTAAACAGACGATATATAGAAGAAGCGTCAGCCAAATACAATAATCGGGACAAAGCCTTGAATATGTCCATATTTGGCTATGGCAAAGTAAATATGGCTAATTTGTGCATAATAGGCAGTCACAATGTGAACGGTGTTGCAAGGTTGCATTCGGAAATATTAAAAAGGACTGTTTTCAAAAGCTTTTATGAATACACACCTGATAAGTTTATTAATGTAACAAATGGTGTAACCCACAGGCGGTGGCTTAATCAAGCGAATCCTTCACTTGAAGCATTACTTGATGAACTTGTTGGACCAGGATATAGAACTGCTCCCGAAAAACTTAATATGTTTAAGCATTTCAAGGATGATGACAGCGTATTAAATAAACTGGATGAAATCAAATACACGAATAAAAAAAGACTTGCACAATATGTGAAAGCAAATAATCATATTGATTTAAACGTAGATTCGATTTTTGATATACAAGCAAAAAGACTTCACGAATACAAAAGACAGCTTTTAAATGCTCTTAGAATTATTAGCATCATAATTGATATAAATGAAGGCAATACAAAGGATATAGTTGCTGAAACATTTATTTTTGCTGCAAAAGCTGCTCCAGGATATCACAGGGCAAAGGAAATAATTCAGCTTATTTATGCATTAAGCGAATATATAAACAAAAACACTTTTATAAAAAAATATATAAATGTGGTCTTCTTAGAAAATTACTCCGTTAGTTTAGCTGAAATAATTATTCCTGCCGGCGAATTAAGCGAACAGATATCTTTGGCAGGAAAAGAAGCAAGCGGAACAGGAAATATGAAATTTATGCTTAACGGAGCAATAACAATAGGAACTTATGACGGTGCCAATGTGGAAATAATTAATGAAGTAGGAGAACAGAATTTCTTCTTGTTCGGAATGAAAGACTATGAAGTTGAAGAATTGTGGAAAAACGGATATTCATCAGTAGCATATTATCAAAAAAGCCTAAAATTAAGAAAAATTATTGACTTTTTAAGTAAAGGCATTGCAGGAAAATCCTTTGAATCTATATCCAAATACTTGATTGGAGGGCCTGTTGTGGGTGACCCTTACATGTGTTTTGCCGACTTTGACAGCTATATGGAAGTTCACAATAAAGCATCTTTACTTTATTACAATGATAAAAGGAAGTGGAATCAAATGTCATTAATAAACATTGCATCTGCAGGGGTCTTTTCTTCCGACAGAACAATAAGTGAATACGCAAATAACATATGGGGCATTAAACCGGTTTAGGAGGCAATATGTATAAATTTGATTCTCAGTCTGAATTTTACAGATATCCTCAGGGCGGAATTAAATCAAACGAAATCATAACATTTAAAATACTGGTTAAGCGAAACATTTGTACGCCTGAATTACTTATTGAAAAAAGGAATGATTATGATAGAGCTTTTTACAATAAAGTAAAAATGCATTGGATATCGCGAGAAAAAAACTATGATATCTACCAAGTTATGTTTTCAATAAAGGAATATGGTCACTACTATTATTCCTTTATTTTTGATGTAGAAAAATCCAAAGACTATGAGCTTCTTATATATGATGAACACTATTCAACTCCAAATTGGGCTAAGGGTGGAATCATATATCATATTTTTGTAGACAGATTTTTCAGATATCAAATAATCAAAAAAAAGGGAGCGATAATAAGAAACTGGGGTGAAACTCCAAACTATCTCCCTGATAAAAAAGGTGAAGTTTTAAATAACGACTTTTTTGGAGGGAATTTAGACGGTATTACAGAGAAGCTGCCATACATTGCAAAGTTAGGTGTGAGTATAATTTATTTATCTCCAATTTTTGAAGCATATTCAAACCATAAATATGATACAGGAAATTATCTTAAGATAGACCCTATGTTCGGCACAGAAAATTCCTTAAAAAAACTCATACAAGAAGCAGAGAAATATGGTATACATGTTATTCTTGACGGTGTTTTCAGCCACACAGGTGATGACAGTATTTATTTTAACAAATATGGCAGATATGATTCAATAGGTGCTTATGAAAGTAAGGATTCTCCTTATTACGATTGGTATACATTTAATAATTGGAACGATGATTATGTAAGCTGGTGGGGTATAAAAACATTGCCTGAAGTAAATGAAAGCAATGGCTCCTATGTAGATTTCATAACAGGAAAAAACGGTGTTATCCAACATTGGCAAAAGGTAGGAGTTATGGGATGGCGTTTAGATGTTGCTGATGAACTTCCGGATGAATTTATTATTGCCCTTCGAAATTCAATAAAAAATAACAATGATTCACTGATAATCGGTGAAGTATGGGAAGATGCTTCAAATAAATATTCCTACAATAAATTAAAAGAATACTTTTGTGGCAAGCAATTGGATTCTGTAACAAATTATCCTATAAGAGATGGGATTATCGAATATGTTAAAAACAAAGACTGCACTTTGTTGTATCAAACCATGAATAAGATTATGGAAACATATCCTCCTGATACTGTAAACTGTCTTATGAATATTATTGGAACTCATGATACGGAAAGAATTCTAACAATATTAGGAAGCGATACAATTACAACAACAAAGGAAGAAATGGCAGAAAGCATACTTTCAGATGAAGAATTAATTCATGGTATTAAAATGCTGAAAATTGCTTCTTTATTACAATTTACACTACCTGGAATTCCCTGTATTTATTATGGTGATGAAGCAGGCATGGAGGGATGGAAAGACCCCTTCAACAGGAGATGCTATCCATGGGGTAATGAAAATAAAGAAATACTAAATCATTATATATACTTAGCGAATTTAAGAAAAAATAATGATTTATTTAAGGACGAAAAATATAAATGTTTGATTCATGATAAGGGAGTTTTCGTGTTTGAAAGATTTGATGATAATAAAAAGCTTATTATCGCAGTAAATTTATCGTCAAAAGAAATTACTTTAAAATTAAGAGAAGATATGACTGAATACAAAAATAATATAAAAAATAATATTTTCATTATAGAAAAGGAAGGCTCTTTAATCTTAAGAAGTCTTAGTCATCCTGAGCGTAAGCGAAGGATCCCAGGTAAAAGATGAGATTCTTCGGTCTAAAGCCCTCAGAATGACAAATAATTATTTATAGCAATGACTTACAGATATTTTTTTAACTCATCCTTTTTATCTGTCTTTTCCCACGGTAAATCAAGGTCTTCTCTTCCAAAGTGACCA